>QJZS01000162.1 GCA_003247345.1 Spirochaetales bacterium | reverse complement strand
CTTTGCACGATTCATCAGAAGCTGCTCTGCTCCAAACATTTCAGGAACCTCGGTAAGAATCCCGCTGCCGCCCATGGCAGTTAATTCATCACAGAACCGACCAACCAAGGGGTTTGCTGTAATCCCACTGAATCCATCAGAACCACCACATTTAAAACCAACGATAAGATGATCCATACCCATTGGTTCGCGCTTATCACCCTTCATGTTTTCGTAGAGTTTGGTAAGCAACTCTTTGCTCGCCTCAAGCTCATCTGAAACCTCTTGGGAGGTAAGAAATTTAACACGGTCAGGATCAACAGGGCCCACGAGTTTCTTGAAGGACTCGGGAGTGTTGTTCTCGCAACCAAGGGAAAGGACGAGAACGCCCCCTGCATTGGGGTGGTGGACCAAGTCCGCAAGAATTGTCCGAGTTGCCTCGTGGTCATCCCCAAGCTGGCTGCATCCGAACGGATGGGTCCATACATGGATTCCGTCATAGAAATCAGAGATGGGGAAGGTCTTGTTCGCCCAGTTCACCAGATTCTCAGCAATCTTGTTGACACATCCTACGGTAGGTACAATCCAAAGTTCATTTCTGATTCCAATTTTCCCATTGGGTCTTGGAAAGGCATTGATCGTTGGGATTTTTCCTTCCCAGGATTTTTTACGCTGACTTGCTTTCTCTTGGAACTGTTTTGCCAATTCTCTGTCGTAATGATATTCTGCAGACTCGGAGAGCAGGGTCTTGATGTTAGTTGCATGGACATGCTCGCCGACTGCGATATCAACTTGAGCCGCGCCGATGGGAGCACCATACTTTATGACTGCTTCGCCTTTTGCGATCGGTTTGATGGCAAATTTATGTCCGGCAGGAATATCCATTGCCAATGTAACCTTTGTTCCGTCAACGGTAACCACCGTCCCCTTTGAAAGGGGCTCGATGGCCACAGCCACTACATCGGCTGGATGTATTTTAATACAATTCGAAATTTGCATGCTTTCTCCTTTTTACAGGGCTTTCATTGCCTCTTTCATTCCAACAGTCCAGATTGCCTTCAAATTGGCTTCAACCTCTGCTTGCAATCCTTTGATGGCGCTCAGATCTTGGGCCCACCATGTGGTGTTGGAAAGTACTGCAGAGCTGAGACGTTTTGCCTTTTCTTCTGCACTGCCACCTTCCTTGTACAAACCAGCGAAGGTTTCAAGAATCTCAGGACTGTCCTGTATCAAATAGGTTTCGCCGTTGCGGTCTCCCTTCAGAGCTGCACCATCAAATTCGGTTCCTTCATAGAAACTAATCAAAGCAGAAAGAGCAAATACCAATCTCTTTGGCATTTTTCCTTGCTTTTCAATATACCCGAGCAAGGAAGGAAGGTCACGGGTCTTAAACTTTGAAACTGAGTTCAGAGAGATGGAGAGCAACTGGTGCGGATTGTACGGATTCTCAAAGCGCTCAAGTACATCTGCTGCATATGCTTCTAGCTCTTCTTTAGAACCATCCATTGAAGGGATGATTTCTTTAAAAATACCGGAATGCATGAAGGGGTAGAGCAGAGCCTTGTCTGCGATACAATCCTGGACAGTATTGAGTCCTGCTTGATAAGCTGCCAGAACACTCATGGTATGGGCACCGTTAAGGATGCGTACCTTTCTGGTTCTGTAGAAACTCATATCATCGGTCCAAACGACATTCAAGCCTGCTTTATTAAACGGAAGCTCATCCTCATGGAATTCTTTATGACATTCGATAACCCACAAGTGGAAAATCTCTGCAGAATCAAGGAGGTTGTCCTTGTAGCCGAGCTTCTCACAAAGGGCATCTGCCTCAGCTCTAGGATATCCTGGAACGATACGGTCAACGAGGGAGTTACAGAAATCACAAGCTTCATCGAGCCAGGTCATAAAACCTGCTTCAAGATTCCATTCAGTTGCATACTGCTTTACAATACGCTTCAAATTGTCGCCGTTCTTATCGATCAACTCAACAGGAATAACGATGATGCCCTTGTCTTTTGCGCCATTAAAAGCCTGATAGCGCTTGTACAAGAATGAACATACTTTAGCAGGGAAGGAGGTAGGAGGATTATCGGTGACCTTATCACCTTCATGATATGCAATACCGGCTTCAGTAGTATTGGAAATGATGAAACGCAAATCTTCGCTTACTGCAAGTTTGAGGTACTCTTGGTAATCGGCTTCCTTGTACGGGTTCAAGCAGCGGCTGACGCTGTTGATGGGGCGGTATTCTTCTACCGTCTTTCCACCCTGTACTCCGCGAAGAACGGTGGTGTACAGACCTTTCTGGTCATTGATCATGTCGCTCAGACCACGATCGAGAGGCTGGACCAATACAACGTTGCCGTTGAAGTCTGTCTTCTCGTTCAGAATATCAATCATCCAATCTACAAAGGCACGAAGGAAGTTACCTTCACCGAATTGAAGAACCTTTTCTTTTCTCTCAACACTCTTGTAAGCTTCTGTAATTGCTTTCATCTACTAGCTCCTTTATTAGAAAATTATTTTATGGCTGGGTTTTTCCTTCCATACAGTGCGTACGCCATAAAGGCGCAGGTGGTCTGTTGGAAAACAATTCCGAAAATAACGGGCAATGCTGATTGTGGTGGGAAATATGCAATAACCAATACCATTGCAGAACTTATGTTCCTGAGTGCAGAGGCAAAGGTAACGCTTTTTTGTTCTTCCGTACTCAATCCTGCAGCTTTTCCTAGGAAATGTGCGATTGGATAGCCGATTGCTGCCAATAGTGCACATGAAAGAGCAATGGGAACATAGCCCCAATTTGCATCGGCAATAAGGCGTTCAGATACTTGTGAAGTATTAATGGCGATAATAAAAAATAAGCCGATTTTTGAGAACGGCTTAAGACTTGGCACAATATGTTCTGTGACTTTTCCTTTGGACATATTGTTGATGAGTATGCCCACGAGTGAAGGTATTACAACCATCAACAGCATAGAAATCATCAGGCCTTTTGTATCAATTTCTATGGAAGTTTTGGCGAGTACTGCAACGGTGAGTGGCGTGACTATAGGAGCTAGGCAGGTGGTAATGATGATGAGTGAAATTGAGAGTGCGTCATTACCATGATAAATACTGCTCCAGATATATCCTGTGATTGCCGTTGGAATAGACATGAGAAGAATAAATCCGGTAATCAATTCCGGTTGATTAGGAAAGAATAGGTTCGCCATACCCCAAGCAACCAATGGCATGATGATAACTGTACTCAGCAAGGTGATAAAAATTGCTTTTGGTCTCTTTATAACTGTGACAAAAGCATTGGAACTGATGCCTAGCCCCCCGATAAAGGTAATGGCTGCAAACAAGTAAGGAACTGCCGGCTTCATCCAAGTTATGAGAGCGCCAAGGATGAGTCCAAGTATTACACCGCTCGGCGTAAGAATGGGCATACTTCGTTCCAGATAATGGTTTAGGCGTCTTAGCCCTGTCTCTATAATTTGAAAATGAAACATCGTTTCAGATAATATCCCTGAGCATATCATACTGTCAAGGTGGAAAAACCTGTGATATAGTAATACCGATTTTAAAGGAGTGTGTCGTGGGCGAGCAAAATACCAAGCGGATCGGATTAGTTCTTGCCTCAATTCACACCGGTGCGTCCAATAGCCTCTGGTCTCAAATTGCCAAGCAAGCCCAACGATCGGAGTATTCCCTTTTTGTATTTCCCGGGGGAAGACTGGAACATCAAGAAAATCAGGAATTTTTACGTAATACCATTTATCCCTTGGTCAATACCGATAATCTGGATGGGATAATTACCTGGGCATCTGCTTTAGGAGGTTCGGTAAGCGTAGAGGAAGTGCAAGCCTTTCTGGATACCTTGAGCCCGCTGTCCTGTGTCTGCATTGGTATGAAGCGTGAAGGGTGTCCCGGAATATCCTTCGACGCGTATTCAGGTATCCAAAGTGTCATGTTGCACTGTATTCGAGAACATCAAGCAAGAAAATTGGCATTCATTCGTGGTCCTGAGAACCATTATTCTTCTGGGGATCGGTATAGGGCTTATTGTGATACGCTTGAACAGACAGGGCTGAATATCGACCCCCGTCTGGTTTCAGATCCCTTTGCTTGGTCGGATGGCAAGCATGCCATTATGCAGTTGCTTCATGAGAGGAACCTTGTTCCAGGCAAAGATTTCGACACCCTGGTCTGTTCCAGCGATTTGATGATGTTCGATGCAGGGAAATACCTCCAGTCATTGGGTTATTCGATTCCTGAGGACCTGAAAATTGTTGGATATAATGATACGAGAGAAAGCCATCTGCTGAAAGTTCCCTGTACAACTGCCAGAATGCCTGTTCGCGATATGGCACAGATGTCTTGGAATGCAATGGTAGGCATGCTGGAAGACAAGGAAACCTCCTGTTTTGACCTGCTTCTTCCTTCACATCCCATCATCAGGCAAAGTTGCGGTTGTACCTATTCCTTGGGGAGTGAAGAGCAAGCACAGAAGGAAATTGGGTCCTTGGCCTTGTACCGGGCATGGATGATCCAAGCTTTTAATGCCGGTGAAGTTGAGCAACAATTGCTCGAAAGTCTCCTTGATGCTGCGTCAATCAATGACGAGAATCAGGTTTTGCTATTGGTTGAAAAACTTTGCTATGAATTCTTGGACCGAGGAGGGGACCCCAGTCTGCTTTCAGAAGCCTTGCATTGGTATAGTAAGTTCTTTGGTTCGGTGTCTTTCAAGGAACAGACGGCAGAAAAAATACGGGATTTGTTTCTCCGTCAGCGTGATCTGGTTGCCCATGAACATGCTTATGATCGCTCGGTCCAAGCAAGTATACTTGATAATCTGAAATGTGATCTTCTCGGGGTACGCAGTCTTTCTTCGATTCCAGGATTGCTGGCAAAACACTTGGTTCCATTGGGGCTAGAAGCCGGATATTTGGTACTGCATGCAGAGGAGAATGAAAGTACATTTGTTGGTGGTTATGCCAAGTCTTTGGTCATGGATCGTCCCATCTCATTCCCCAAACATTTATTGTTGCCACAAAGCTTGATGGATCATCTAGGTAAGGGCGTGCATGTGGTTGAGCCTCTGTTTATGGATAACCAACCTCTTGGGTATCTGGTACTCAGGACTACCTTGTTCAGCGGTAATGTCATGGAAGATCTTCGTACAGCCTTGAACTCGGCTATCAAAGGGGCTTTCCTGTTTGATGCAGCCAATCATGCGAGAGAAGAAGCAGAGAAGGCACAGCGTTCCCGCAGCGAGTTTTTTGCAAATGTCGGAGAGGGGCTTAAGGCTCCCCTGGAGGAAATACTTGCATTATCCGCAAACCTAGATCCGGATTTGAAGAAAAAGATTGCCTTGCAATTACGATCTGCGAATAATTTGTTGGAGCTATCTCTTTCCCATTCGGGAAGCTTGGAGTTGGAGCCCAAAGTATGCAATCCCCGTGAACTCTTTGATGCTCTGAAAGTGGAATACCAAGGATCTGATCTACTTCCTGCCTTGTTTGTCGACACGCAAAGGTTAAAACAAAGCATTGGAATCATTACGCAATACATCAAAGAAGAAGGTGGCGCAGTTCGGTTGGATTGTCGTTTGCTGAGCCAAGGTTTGGAATTCTGCTTCTCCAGTTCTTCCAAATCCTTTAAGTCTTCATTGGGAAAACAAGATCCCAGTCTTTCCCTTGCTCAGAGAATCGTACTGATGTCGCAGGGATCATTTCACTATCGTGACAACACCATCACCTTGACGCTTCCCTGGCCAAGTTTGAAGGCCCAAAGCAACCCAGGATCTGTATCTACTGTCTTTTATATTGCTGACGATGAACAAACAGAGGTTCCTGAGATCCTGAAGGCTTCCTTTCCCAATGTGCAATTAATGAAGGTCAGCTCCTTGGAGCGGAAGGATCTTGATAAATTGGTTGGGGGAATAATTGGTTGGGATGCAAACAATCAAGGTCGGTCATTTCAGTTATTTCGAAACATGTTGGCAGCCCATAACACCCTTTCGACGGCACCAATGATATGTTTCAATGCCCCAAGCGGACATCAAAGTCTAGCATCCTCCCTTATTTCAAATCATCATCCACTCCAAGAAGGTGTGGTTGTGGTTGTAAAAGGTCTTCTTGAGCAGGTGTCTTCATTGCTCACTTTGGAAGAGCGTTTTGTTATACGTTGTGAAGCTAGCGAGGTGTTGACTGTTGTTTCCAACCAAACAGTTGCTTTGTTGGTGAGTGACGCCTTCGATCCTTTGCTGTATACGCAAGTGAGAAAACTCAGTAATGCACCAATCGTAATCATCAGAGAAACATGGGGAAGGGAAGAGTCAGAACAACTTTGCCTGATACCACGTTTGATTATTGCACACCACTGCGTATTGGATAGCAGTGAGTTCAATGAGCGTTTGTTGGCTCTGATGGAAACAAAAGAAGTGCTTCCTGCATTGACAGGAGCTTTGGTGAAACGGGCGATTGTATATCTTGGAAAGCATGCAACCGAGCCTATATCCCGGTGGCAATTGGCAGAATCGGTAAATGTGAGTGAGGATTACCTGACTAGGATATTCCGTAAAGAAATAGGACTTTCTCCTTGGGATTACCTGAATCGGCAACGTATCCATCTTGCTACAATATTATTGGAGCAAAGTGCATTGTCCATTAATGAAGTCGCAAGCCAAACTGGATTTCAGGACCAAGCTTACTTTTGCAGGGTGTTCAGGAAAATCAAAGGGTGTGCACCCGGTAAAATTCGCTCTCAGCACTGATCAGTAAGTTTTATCACCACAATGATAGGTTATAGTATGTTTTTTCTTTTGGAGATAGTTCTGCTCCAATTGTTAAAAAATGACTAAAAATGTCGGAAAAGTACAAGAGGCTCTCTGCATAATCCCGCAAATATGGCTCTAAGCTAAAGATGCGAGGTTAGACATGACAGAAAGAACAGCACGACAACAGCTGATGAGAGATATCAAGAGGCATAAGTCAGTTTATGCCTTGCTTGCTATTCCTTTGGCCTTTTATATCACCTTCATGTATGTTCCTATTTTCAATGGACAAATTGCGTTCAAGGATTATATGGCCCTTGATGGGGTATTGGGAAGCAAATGGATTGGATTGGCACATTTTAAAACCTTCATCCATTCTTATTATTTTTTAGAATTGCTGCGAAATACCTTGATGTATAGCTTGGGAAAGCTTGTCTTAAGCCTTCCTCTGGCAATTATTTTGGCTATTGCAATCTATGAGAGCAAGCGACCCCTCCTTCGTAAGACAGTCCAGACTCTGGCATATCTGCCGCACTTTCTCTCTTGGGTAATCATGTATGGAATCCTGCTTGCCCTGCTGGCCCCCGGAGATGGAATATTAAATGACATCATTAAGGCATTGGGCGGAAAGCCCATTGATTTCCTGACCAATACCAAAGCCTTTCCATGGATCGTCATCTTCAGTGATGCATGGAAAGAGATGGGGTGGAGTGCCATCATCTTTATTGCTGCTCTGATGGGTATTGATCCATCCCTGTTTGAGGCTGCCTTGGTAGAAGGCGCCAACTCTTGGCAGAGGGTACGATACATCACACTTCCTTCAATCAAGCCTGTTATCGTCATAGTTGTCTTGCTCCGTTTGGGTACCATCCTGGATGCAGGGTTCAACCAAATCTTTATGTTGTATTCGACACCGGTATATTCGGTCGCCGATATCATCGATACCTGGGTATACCGCCAAGGCTTGTTGGAATTCCAATTTGGTCTTGCTACTGCGGTAGGCATGTTCAAGGGTGCTATCGGAATGTTCCTGATCCTTGGATCCAACCGTTTGGTAAAACGCTTCGGCGGAAGCTCATTGTACTAGGAGGTCGAAGATGTTTGGCAAAAATCAAAATAAGAAAAGCAGGTATGGTTCGGTTGCAATAAAACCTACGGCAGCAGATCATGGGTTCAATTTACTTGTTACTACGTTCCTAACCTTACTGTTGATCATCATTGCAGTACCTCTTTGGAGCACCATAACGCTGTCATTCCGTCCTAATGATTATATCGGGAATAACTTGCAAGGAATGTTTTTGGTTCCTTGGAAGTGGTCCACATCAGCGTACAAAGCCCTATTGGGGAATGCAGGATTTATCTTGGCTTTTTGGAATAGCATCAAAATCTTGATAGGTGGTGTTGCCACAGCCTTGTTGCTGACCATCCCCCTTGCCTATGTGCTCTCCATTCCGACATTGCCAGGGAGGCGTTACCTGAATTTGTTGATCATCGTTCCATATGTATTCAACGTTGGTATCATCCCGACCTATTTGTTGGTTACCAAGATTGGTTTGATCGACAAGTTGCCTGCTATTTATCTGCCGGTAGCTATCAGCACCTACAATTGTTTGATTATGCGCTCCTTCTTCGAGGGTATTCCCAATGAGTTGAAGGAATCCGCAAGAATAGACGGAGCTACGGAGATTCAAGTATTGATCAGGATCATACTGCCTCTCTCCAAGGCTATCATCATGACCATCGGACTTTTCTATGGGGTTGCATATTGGAACAACTTCTTCCATGCCATGCTTTACCTCAACAGCAATGAACTACAACCGCTGCCGATACTTCTGCGTAATATTTTGATGGCCAGTGGAATGAATGAGTACGTTGAGGTTAATGCGTTCGGGGATGCCCCGATTGCAGCAATCAAGGCGGCATCGGTGTTCATGAGTGCTATCCCAATGGTTCTTGCATACCCGTTCATCCAGAAGTATTTCACCAAGGGAACCCTGCTTGGAAGCGTGAAAGGTTGAGCTTGCTTCCTGCCAGATTCGATACATGTTGTTTTGGAAATTCATAAGGAGGATTTACCATGAGAAAACATTTTTCCGTTTGCATCGCATTGATAGCGTTGCTTTCTCTTGTTTCCCTGCCTATCTTCAGCCAGGGATCTACTGAACAGGCTAGTACCGGTCCTGTAACAATCAATCTTTGGTATGGCGCTGCTGTTACCGAAGCAGGACCTCCACCAGCCGATTGGGTTGGTTTCAGTATCATAAAGGATAAACTGAACATTGATTTGAAGTTGACCGCTCTTCCTTCCAATGAAAGCGATCAGGATGTAAAGATTCAAGCTGCTGCCGCTGCAAACAATCTGCCCGACCTTTTCATGGTGCGTCGTGATGTGTTGACCCGCTTGGTTCCCCAAGGCTTGGTCGCACCTGTTGATGACATGTATGCCATGATGCCTGTGCGTACTGCCAACCACTATGATGCAGTAAGCAAGAACAATGCAAAATTCAACGGTAAAAGCTATGGACTGGCTGATCCAGGTTCCATCATTAAAAACGAGGGCTTGTTGATCCGTAAGGATTGGCTGGACAACCTTGGACTGAGCATTCCTACCACTACCGATGAATTGTTGAATGTGCTTCGTGCCTTTACATTCAATGATCCTGATAAGAATGGCAAGAACGATACCTATGGATATGGTGCTTTCCAAGAAGTGAACAACTTTGAAGCATGGCCTGGTCGTCGCTTGGAGCCGGTTCTTGGTGCTTTCGGAGTTGAGGGAACTTGGGATATGACCACTGCTTCTGCAGGTTTGAATGTCTTGAAGCCGGAGTTCTTTGATGCCATGACTTTCCTCAAGCAGATGGTTAACGAGGGAGTCATTGATCCCAACTGGCTTGCCTACAAGAAAGACGATTTCCGTGCTGCTTGGAAACAAGGCCGTTTCGGTGTGATGCGCGAACAGAATGCAGCATTTGGCGCACAGTCCAACTATGCACCATTTGACAAGAACTTCCCCAATGGTGAATGGGTCGTCATCGATCCCCCGAAGGGCCCGACTGGCAAAGCAAGTATTGGACCTTATACTGCCAACTTCCGTATCTATGCAGTCAGTGCAAAAGCTGTAAAGGAAGGAAAGAAAGACAAGATTGCCCAATTGTTGGAATGGATGGCTTCGGATGAAGGTTACTATCTGCTCGGTTGGGGCGTAGAAGGCGTGAACTACACCAAGGATGCAAATGGTATTCCTGTTGTTGATGGTATCACAAATGCTGATTTGGCTTTCAGTGGACCTGTCGGACAGACCGTTACCCAACTTCGTAACTTGGTATTCTACAACGGCGACATTGAGTTGTATGCCCGTTATCCAAAGTATATCACTGCTACCAGTGGTAAAGAGATGTCAGCTCTTACCGTCCTTCGAGAAATGCAGACCAAACTATGGACTCCTGCTGTTGGATCTGATTTGCTTCCGATCCCGAATGCAGACCTCAAGCGCTTCTATGAACAAGGTTTGAGTG
>QJZS01000103.1 GCA_003247345.1 Spirochaetales bacterium | reverse complement strand
GATTATAATACCCACTATTAAAATAGCTGATAGCTTTTGATTCCAGCTGTTTCTTCAATTGATCACTGCCAATATTTGTATTTCCCTCAAAAACGATTTCACCAATTCGCTTTTGTTGGTTCTCAGTAATGGCATATGAAAGATGAGTAGTATTGGTAGTATCATCGGTTTCATACGAAGAATCTATTTGAACGTCCGTATATCCCTTGTCTGTGTATAACTTCTGTATAGCTTGCTTGGAAAGTTCTATATTCTGGTCTTGTAGGAACGAACCTTGCCCTCCTACCAATGCATCCGTGATAGTTTTTGTTTTCAATCCTACATTTCCAGTAATGGTAACATCACTGATATAAGGTAGCTCATGAAATTCAATAGCTATTTCTAGCTCATTGTTTCCTTCCCCTGCTCTTTGTGCTTCTGCAGTAAAATAAAGAAAGGATTCCAATCCATAAAGCTCACCTTGCAATTCGTTGAACAGTTCATCGCTATAGGTCTGTCCAATGTATTTATACTGAAGGTCCAAAATAGTGCTTTCTTCTACGTTTTGTAGGCCTGTATTGGAAAATGAAGCTATTCGCTTGCCCATGTACCATGGGTCTTCATCAGCAGCGGTCAAAGTTGCAATAGAAAATATAAGTATAAAAGTTACGCACATAAGTATGCGAAATATCCGCTTGTTCATGATTTCTCCTCTATATCCTTGTTTAACGCAGAACGAACCTTCTGGTTACACTAAATCCAAAGGTATCTAAAATATTGGTGAATGACAACTCATCAGGCTGAGTAAAGAATGAGAAAGTACCTAGTGGATTCTGCCAATCCAAGGAAAGTTCAACATCCAATGAGAGATCCGGCGATATAAATGAACGGGTAACTACAGCACTGTCTTCAGCCGTAAGGTGAATTAGTGCTTGCAGGAAGAATTGCCTGCCAATGTATTTACCCATGAATATAGAGGTATTGTTCAGGTATCTTGCCAACGGGGAAAGATTATCCAGATTTGATCCAGGTAGTGCATCTATAAGGATATTTTGCAAAATATTGCTTCTGATACTGAACATATCCAATCCTAATGAAATTCTTATTGAATCAGTTAAAGCTGTAGATTGGGTAGCATCGATATACCCAAGTCTGGATGCAACATCGGTAGCCGCTGCTGCCAAACTGGCCACACTATACAGATTTACTTGCCCGTAAGCACCTGTAGGTAGAATGGATTGTCCAAGAATTTCCAATATTTCATTAACGTCCTTAGGAGGTGTTGACTCAAATTGAGGATTGAGATTTGTGAGACTGGACTCACGCAGTACCAAATAGATATCGACACGATTTCCATCAGTATCGAAATCAGTGAGTTTGGCTCTCATATTGATGATTGGCTGTATGGTATTCACTCCAGAAAGTGCATCAGTGTGCAAGGCCAAAGATCCCTCGGTAATAAAGAAGTTCTTCTGGAAGTAATAGAATTCACCACTTCTAAAGGCAAGATTCCCATCGATGTCAAACTGTTTAGTCAAATGATCATAAGAAAAATTAATTTCTTGGTTTTCCGTAATCGTTGCTTTAAGGAACGGATTAGGAGTATTTGGGTAGAAGAATGAGACATTTTTACCGGTTACGACTTTGAATTTTGTGGAAGTATTGTTATGTGCAACATACCAATACGGAAGATCTTTGATCCCCATACTTATAGAAGTATCCTGAATGGTAACATCACCAGAAAGCCATGTCTCAAAACCGACACCATGCAAATTGAAAATTCCGCCTGCGTACGAGCGAATATCAACATCCAATCCTTGCATTGGAATCTGTACATAGAGCATCTGGTCTCCGCTGTCCATATGCATATCATAATCAAGGATTTTCAAGCCATCCAAATCAACAGCGAATGAACCATATCCTTCTATGGTTTTTCCTGTCGTGGTGTTGGTCGTAAAGAATGGAATGGTGGGAGTAACGCCTTTATCTCCATCAAGTGTTGCCGTAATATTTTTTACGGTTATTACATCCTGTGGCAGCCAGAATAATTGCATATGAGAAGAATCAACCCACATTTGACCGTAAAATTTAAGATCATCTTTTTTACCGCCGACAAATACATCACCTTCCAATATGCCGTCATTGAAGCTGAAAATTGGTTTTAGAAATGTACGATTTAAGAAATTCAGCGGAAAGTATACATTTGAAACTTCAATTCCAAAATCCTTATTTGCCAAGGATCCCTGGGCAGATAAACCAATGCCAAATTCGGGTTGGACTTCTGCTTTCAGATGTTGTGTATCTATATTATAGGTAACATCAAGATTATCGCCCTTTACCCCGATGGATGGCAGATTTATATCCAATGAATAGAGCCCGTCTGAAATTGCTTTATCACCATAGAACAATATATTCGACAAACTTAATGTCCCTGTAACATGCCCTTCCCGTATTTTTGCTATAAGATCAGGCAAATCAAATAAATTTTGTATGGGCAGCAGGTCTATGCTCAAGGAATAATCTACGTTGCTCTTTTGATCTATGTAGGAAAGATGACGAATATGGCTTAACGATCCGTCGCTGGATAGCTTATCATCTTGCAAGGATAAAACATTCCCGGAATAGGAAATATCACCTTGTTTAAAGGTGGTGTCAAATAAACTAAATGAATTATTATTTGCTGTAATTTTTGTTGATACCTGAGTTTCCCCCTTTGCTAAGGAAAGTTGTCCATCAGCATCTATAATAGAGTGCAAATCAGTATATCCAATAAGCTTTAGATCTGTAGAAATTCCTTCTCCTTGCTTAAAAAATCTATCGAGTTGTAAATTTTGCAAAGAAATTACTGTGTTGATACGATCATCTGTCCCAATCAAAGAAATTCCAATTTTTTGTTGATCCTGTAAATGTAAGGTGAATACAGCAGTAAATGGCGCAATGAAATTCTTTTTGATAAGTGATAAGAATTCAGTACCTTCATAGGAAAGCTTGCTTTGATATTGAACTTGTCCATCTTGCAGTAGGATATTGGGTAGGCTGAGATTGCTTGGGTCTGCTGTTACTGAAGTTTGCAAATCATAGGTTCTTCCTTGGAATTCCACATTTCCGATCGAAAGGTTATCGCTCTTGATTGACCAGAGGGAAAGATTCTCATAAGTAAACAAGAAGTCACCGGATATTATTCCATTGGCAAAGAAACCTTTGTTTGGAAGAGTAAATTGGTTAGCAGAAATATCTATGTTGATTGGCGGTGCGAAATTTGTGGAGAGTTGCAAAGCAGATTCTTGTTGAACATCCAATTGCAAGGTACTTGGTTGGAATAAGAACGTAAATGGATAATCTGAATTAAAAATGGAAAGAGAAGCATCCCCTTTCAAATTAAGTTCTGGTGTACGTTGAATTGTACCTTCTATCGATAATGTAGGTTGAAGTGGTGTTGTAAAATCAAACTTGTATTGAGATGCAGGAGCATCTGAGAAGTTGATGCTTCCCATCAATTGTCCATCAGTCGTTCTATACAAATCCAAGACACCACTAGGCAATAATGCTTCCAGGTTGGTCTTTCCCGAATAGGCTAAACGATATCCACTGGTTGCGATCGTAAGTGAATTTACATCGACCAAATCCTTAGCTACGTCAGCTTGCAAGGTGAATCCTGCATCTAGTTCAACTTTTCCTATTTTAGCTTGTTGCAGCGCCAAATCTACTGCAATAGTACCATCAAAGGGAAATACCGTACCAGATCCTGATTGTGACTGGAAATTAATATTACCGATTAAACTTGTCTTATCCTGGTAATATGGTTGCAAGAATGGTGCATACCGAACAATAGTGGGATTTAGGGAACCCAGCTCTAAATGATCGACACGAGCAGTCAAGTAAAGGGAGCCCTTTCCTGTTTCAGGTACATCATATACAGAACGTACATCCAAGCTACCATCGATAGCAAATTCTGCTTGCAGCTGAGAACCTTCACTGTTTCTTTGTAACGAAAGTTGCAAGGAAGTTGGGACGGTTGTAAACGACGAATTCAAATCCGGCAAATCAACCGACGCAGTTAATGAAGAGCCTTTTTTTTCATAGGTTGCAGATGCAAAAAGCGAAGAATTTCCTTGGATATCCAAAGGACCGCTTGAGGCAGAAACCATGCTTTCCAGATCTGCTGTAATACCATCAAATGTAAATCCATCGCCCAATGTTGCAGTTGCATTGAGATTTATTGATGTTAGGTTTGTATTTACCTCATTTGTTGTCAAATCAACGTGGCTCAATGCTAGCTTGGTATCAAGCTGCTTGGTCAGCAAATAGCGAGCAGTCAATGCCAATGTATCCAATGAGAGGGAAATAGTATTCTTATAACGTACTGTTAACGTATCCCCCGCTTTCGTCGCAGCAGCGAAACTGATGCCTTCAGGATCCCATGTACCTTTAATCGTAGCGGTAGGAGCTTGAATATCATATTCGGAAGAAAGAAGAGCTAATCTGTTATAGCTAAAGGTGGCATCCTGAATACTGCCCTGGGAAAACTCAAAGGAGCCATTCAGATTTGGGATGGATAGTTTGGTATCTTGATTAGAAGCTTGCAGTGCAGATGCTGAAAGTGTGACGCTTAGCGCATCGATAGGATTGAATATATCTTTAATCTGTGCGCGTGCAATAAGATTTTCAGCAGAAGCATTTGTTTCAGAAGTTTTGCCTTCCAACATCGAGGATGTTACGGTTACAGAGCCTTTCTCTGTAAGATTTACCATGGTTTGGTCAAAATTGAGATCCCCAGCATCAGAGGCTAACTTCAGGGTTTTTATTTGAGCTTGTAGGGAGGGTATTGACGTATTAGGAATCAAATCAAGTGAAAAAGTAGCATCTTTGAATGCTGTTGAAAAAGCAGGAATTGTTACTGATCCTTCCAATGCATTCCCCTGTAGTTGGATTGTATTCTTTCCCAACCAAACGGGTAATGACGTTGAAGAGGTATTTTGCTTTCCAAGCATCATGGAGGTCGTATCTACTGATAGTTTCGCATTCGTCATTGATACTGAGAGTAAAGTTCCCTTCCCAAAGATGGATTCAAGCAAAGTAGGGATGCCGCCTTCCAAGGTAAGCTTTTCGGCCGTTCCAAGTGTTTGTTCCTTTGTCAGAATTTTGGGATTGATTATGGTCAAGTCTTTCAGGAACGTACGATTAATTCCGTCTGCTTCGAACGTTATTTCGCGTGAGTCCTGTAATTTGGAGATAATATATTCGCTTAAGACCTCGCTTGGATTGCGCATGCCGATGTAAACCATTCCGTACAATGTAAGAATGGCACAGCTAATCAGTACAACTACTGAAACGGCAATGTCTTTGAACGTAGTATGATATCTCACGCCTTTTGAACCTTCCTCCCAAGTATAGCCGATACTCATCGACTTGGGCACCACTTTTATCTGGTTTGAGTCACATGTTTTCGTCAAACCAATTTACCTTGGCTACGTTTTAACGTACCATATACATACGATAGGAGATATTCAAATGGCTTCAGTTTTAGAACATTTTATAGTTTTTGAAGGGCTTGATGGTGCCGGTACTACAACCCAAATGCAATTGCTTGCTGAAGCATGTGACCAGAGATCAATACCCTGTCATGCCACATTCGAACCAACAGACAAACCTATTGGCAGGATTGTTCGTTCAGCACTGAGAAAAGAAATCGTTATTACTCCATTAGCCCTTGCAATGTTGTATGCTGCTGACCGTGAAGATCATCTGCATAACCCGGTATATGGCTTGGTCGGTGATTTACAAGCTGGGAAACTAGTCATTTCAGATCGCTATCTGTATTCATCCTTAGCATATCAGAGTGTCGAAACAGATTTCGAAACCATAGAAAGATTGAATCAATTCCCTTCCCCTGAATATATTTTCTTCATCGACACTCCTGTAGACGAGTGTCTGAGAAGAATCAAAGGGCGTGGAAATGCAGAAGAATTATTCGAGCGTCACGAATTCTTGGAAAAGGTGAAACAGAATTACGAAAGAATCTTTTCATCTCTTCCTCAAGAAGTCAAACTGATACGTATTGACGGTCTATTAAGCAAGGAAGAGATTGCAAGACAAATACAGGAAATATTGTTTACTGAATAAACATTGCATCCCCGTAGCTGAAGAAATGGTACTCGTTTTGTACCGCATGTTGATATGCTTTATCTATCAGCTCTTTAGTTGCGAATGTAGAAACCAACACTAATAATGTTGACTCAGGAGTATGGAAGTTTGTCAGCAATTGAGAGACTACATTCCACTTGAATCCCGGTCGGATAAATAAATTGGTCCGGCCTTCCCCGCTGACGATTTTCTGTTCAGATGCAGAGTATGCACTTTCCAAGGTTCTGACGCTGGTAGTTCCTGTTGCGACAACTTTTCTACCTTCTAATCGTGCCTGATTTATAAGTCTGGCCGATTCTTCGCTGATTTCATATCGCTCATAATGCATGTGGTGATCTTCTAACTTCTCTGTTCGCACAGGAAGAAAGGTTCCAGGTCCGACATGCAAAGTAATAGGAACTATGGTACATCCTTTTGCTTTTATGGAATCAAAGATCTCTTGGGTGAAATGCAGACCAGCGGTAGGTGCTGCCACCGACCCCTCATTTTTTGCATAGATAGTCTGATATCTGGATTCATCAGCAAAAGAATCTTCCCGTTTGATATAGGGCGGTAGTGGAACGTGGCCGAGTATTTGGAAGAATTCTTCGCTAAGTGGTTCTTCAAAAACAACCGTTCTCGTACCGTCTTCATTTTCGCTGGTTATCCAAGCTTTTCTAACATAGGTACCCTCTGTATTGCTGAAGGTATAGTGTTTTCCTACTTTTTGCCGTTTGGCTTTGGTAACCATGCACTGCCAGCTGTGATCAAGATTTTCTTCTAGAAAAAGAAACTCTACTTTGCTGGAGGTGTCACTTATTGCATACACACGTGCTTTTCGTACTTTACTGTTATTGACTACTACTATGCTTCCTTCTTCAAGATAGGAAGCGAAATTTTGCATCTGCTCATCTGTAATTGAACCATTTTCTCGATTAACCACCAAAAGGCGGTCTTCCCCACGCCGGTCGGCAGGGGTTTGTGCGATCAAATGCTCCGGCAGATCAAAAGAGAATTCCTTGATTGTCATCCATATTCCTTTTGCAGGGGATCCCCAGCAATTCATAAGCAAGTTTTGTGGTCATACGACCACGTGGGGTACGTTTTAGGTATCCCTTTTGTATGAGATAGGGTTCATAGAAATCTTCCAATGATTCAATGGCCTCCCCCACACTAATACTCAATGTTTCAGCCCCAACTGGGCCTCCATCATAAAATTCAATGATAGTTCTCAAAATATTACGGTCTTGGGTTTCCAATCCGTTGGTATCGATACCAAGTCGTTCCATACCATGGTTTACCACCTCGACTGTTACTGTTCCATCAGCCATTACCGAGGCAAAATCACGAAGTCTTCTGAGTAGTCTGTTGGCAATTCTTGGAGTTCCGCGGCTGCATTTGGCAAGTTGGATGATTGCATCCTGTTCAATGGGAACTTGCATAATAACTGCCGAGCGAGCAATGATGCTTGCAAGTTCTTCTTCGGTATAAAATTCAATGTGACAGGTAATTCCAAAACGCGATGATAACGGACTGGAGACAGAACCCGCCTTGGTAGTAGCCCCAACCAAGGTAAATTTTGGTAGAGGAATACGCATGGTCCTTGCAGCGGGACCTTGACCGATTACCCAGTCGATTTCGAAGTCTTCCATCGCAATATAGAGCATTTCTTCCAATGCTGGCTTCAGGCGGTGGATTTCATCGATGAAAAAGACGGAACCTTCGGTAATATTGGTTAAAATACCTGCTAGATCCTTAGGTTTTTCCAAGGCTGGTGCACTGGTCATGCGAATTTCTGCATCCATTTCGTTGGCAATAATACTTGCGAGAGTGGTTTTTCCGAGTCCTGGAGGCCCGATAAGAAACGTATGATCCAGCGGTTCCTGGCGTCCACGGGCGGCTGCTACAAACACAGAAAGATTATCCTTCAGGCGTTGTTGCCCTTGGAAATCTTTGAGCATCTTTGGTCTGAGAATATTTTCCTGTTTGTCTGCTTCTTCCTGGAAGGAAGTTGAAGTTACCGAGTTTTGCAACAAATCTTGTATATTGTCCATACGCTACCTATCAATCAACCGAGTAGTTTGATACTCAAACGAAATAGATGCTCTTCAGCATCATGATGACTCATTGTTTCAAGCACTTTTACTTGATCACTGACAACTTTTCCTACAGTTTCTTCAACAAGACGACGATCATATCCCATATCGACCAAGGCGTTCACAATATCAGACCAAGCATGGGGCTTGCTCTGTTTAGCTGAGGTTTGTTTAAGTTTGTCATCTTCCAAAATCAGCACGTTTCTCAGAGCCAAAATCATTTTCTGCCCGGTCTTTGGGCCAATACCAGGAATGGAAGAAAGCAGTTTGAGATTACCGCTATCAAGAGCTTCTGCAAGATGTCGGACATTGATGCCGCTGAGGATTTTTAGGGCTTGTTTTGAACCAATCCCAGATACTGTCTGCAATTGAAGAAACGCTTCACGTTCGTCTGCATCAGAAAAACCGAAAAGCGACATGCTGTCTTCCCGATGGATCAAAACAGTCATAATTCTTACACCTTTCTTTTCTTCCAAGGAAAGGTTGCTTAAATACGAAGCGGTTTGGCTGGTTACTGACAGCGAGTATTCAATATGAGAACAGCGGAGAATAAGCTCCCCTTCCTCAATCGATACGATATCCCCAATCAAAGCATTTATCATTGCAGTTTCATCCTTATCTGCGAAAAATCATATACTGCAAGACACACGGCAGCAGCTAATGCGTCTGCAGCATGGTCTGGTCTAGGAATTTTCTCAAATCCAAGCAGAATTCGTACCATTTCCTGCACTTGGTGCTTATCTGCCCCGCCAAAACCTGTAACTACACTCTTGATAGCAGGAGGGCTGTATAGTCGGACAGGTATTTCCTGAAGACTCAACTGATGGATACAGGCCCCAATGACTTTCGCAACAGGGATGGCTGAACTGATGTTTTTGGTAAAGAAAATATCTTCCATCGCACAGATATCAACTTTATGTTCCAAAGCCAATTCCCCAACTGATTTTGCTATAAAGTGTATCCTTTGGCTATCAAGTTGTGAAGTACTGGTTTTGATGACACCAAAAGAAACAGGCCGGTTATGTTGCCCATCTGAATCGACAACACCCCAGCCTGTCTGTGCATATCCTGGATCAATACCTAGGATTCGCATACCTTAGTCTTCGTCACTGTCCTCAAAATCATCAGGAAGATCCAAGTTGGTGGAGACGAGCTGTACGTCATCCAACTCTTCAAGTTTGTCGATGATTTTAAGAATCTTTCTGGATTTCTCGGCGTCGAGGGTAACAGTCTGATCTGCAATTTTCTCAACTTCTGCGCTATCCTGCTCAAAGCCAGCAGCTTGCATAGCTTCAAGAACATTAGCGAAATCTGCAGGAGTAGTTTCAACTTCAATCACGCCATCACTACTGGTAACGTCATCAGCACCATTTTCCAAGGCAACCTCGAAAATCTGCTCTTCGGTATATTTTGAAGCATCGTATGTGATGATACCTTTGGTCTGGAACATATAAGAAACACATCCACTGTTTCCCAAGGTTCCTCCATTCTTGGTCAAGGTGGAACGTACATCACTTGCAGTACGATTCTTGTTATCAGTAAGGGTATCGATGATCATTGCAACACCGCCTGGAGCGTAGCCTTCATAGGTAAGCTCGAAGAATGTGGAGTTGTCCATCTCACCAGAACCTTTTTTGATTGCCTTTTCGATATTGTCCTTAGGCATGTTTTCTGCACGAGCTTTAAGAACGGCGGTACGAAGCCTTGCGTTTGATTCGGGATCAGCACCTCCCATCTTTGCAGCAACAGAAATTTCTTTGATCAGCTTCGTGAACTTCTGACCGCGTTTTGCGTCAGCAGCTCCCTTCTTGTGTTTAATAGTAGCCCATTTACTATGGCCGGACATAATTCAACCTCTTATCTAGTGGAATACAAGTAATACTTTAACTCAAATAACCTATCATAAGCGCTAGAGGCGGTCAAGGGGTTGTGGGATTTGGAGGCTCAGACGCAAGATAATCTCGTCAGAAACCATAAAACCATATTCTGTCAATGCAAACACCTGTGCGTTGTTTACAAACCATGATTGATCAAAACCGGCAATTGTGCGGGAGAAAAGAGCATCGAAATCAAGGGAAAATCTTGA
>QJZS01000131.1 GCA_003247345.1 Spirochaetales bacterium | reverse complement strand
CCTGCAAAGTTTGAACAGGTGGTTGAACCTCTTTTGGGAGTAGAAGTACCTATTCCTGAGAATTTGAAACAATTGCTTGATAAGGAAACTTCCTATATTTCTGTAGGGACAAACTACAAAGAGATTTTTGCTTAATCTAAGATTACTCCGTAAAGAACCCCAGAAAAACTGCTGTTTCTCTGGGGTTTAACTTTTTATCTGGAGAATTTTCCTTTAATCGTCAGTTGTGATGTCAGTGCATCATCTGCGTCATCGAGCATGGAATTATAATAGCCCATCTCAAATTCTGCAGAGGTGCTGAGCAGTCCGAATCGCTTATCCACACCTAAGGAACCTGTAATCCTGTACGCTTCCAATGAGGATCTGAAGGCTTGGTCGAAAGAGAGTGTGAGGGTAACCGCATCAAAGAACACTTGTTTGATACCAAACTTTGCATCGTACCCGAAGACAGTCGGTGAGTCGACCTCTGTACTCCACCCATGATCGAATCCTAAGGATATGGCGTATTTCTTAAAGGTTGCCCCACCGGTTAGTGCATAATAGTATTCCCAGAATGTCGTACTGTCAGATACGCCATCTACTTGAAGCGTTGATACATAGGAATCTTTTGTCTTTGCTCCAAAGTTTATGGTTAAATCATCTCCTATTTTATATCGGGCACTCTTCCAACGTAGCTCTCCAGTATGGGTGCTGGTGATATCATTCATCGTGGATGTAGTTATCTCTGTAGCAACACTGGCATCCGTGGTAAGGGCGGCTAAGGCAGCCGCATTGGTTGTCTCAAACTGGAATGTATAATCGAGTCCGATTGTACCAAAGTAGGGGAATTGCGGGAAATCAATTCCACCCTGTGCCGTATGGACAATTTGGGAGATATCATTTTCCGAGGTTGGTGTGGTATCAGGTTTCAGATCAGGTTTGATCAAGCCAATGATGTCGTTAAAGAGAATATCCGCAATATTATCCTGATCACGGGAATATCCCAACGAGAATACAAACCCTCCAAACTCTTTCTCTGATTCAAATCCCATACTGAATATATCGGTTGTTACCGATGAGCCAAGGCTCTTATACGTAGCATCGGTTTTTCTGATCCATGCAGTCGTTCCTACGATAGGAATTTCCGTATCAATACCGTACGTAACACCCCAGAGTGTTCTATTTATGATGCCACTGATAAGACCGTTGGTAGGGAGGAAGAAATCAAGCACTGGGAATATTGATTGTACCTTATCAAGATATCCTAAATAAGAACTGAGATCAGGTCCTCCTTGATCCTTCAAATCTGTAGCCAGCTGGTCCACGTCCAGAATTGAGCTTGCATTGTCGTTATACAAGCTCAAAGAGAAAGACGCATCCAAGGTAAAATATTTGTTGCGTGACCCACTGCTCAAACCAAACACCATGTTTTGTTCAGGCAGAATTCCTGAGAGATCATACATCGTAGAAGATTCCAAAATGGATGCAGTTCCATCTTTTAGAGTGTCATATCGTCCTTGCAACGAGCTGATGAATGCAAGGTTTGTTTGTAAGTACCACAAATCTCTTGCTTTTCCAGCTATTTTGAATCCAAAGAAGGATTGTGGCCAAGCGCTTTGGTATAATCCTGAATCGGAAAGACCTTGCGCCACCTGCAATTCGAAGAAAGGCAAATCTATGCCCAATGAACTACCTCTGAACTCAAATGAGTTGATGGTTTCTTTTTGGAATGAAATGACTTGGTCGCCAAAACCGTAGGAAAGAGCAGGCCCGAAGAGTGATAATTTTACAAATACCTTGTTGTCGTTATCAAACATCCGTGCTTGTTCGCCTGTGTAATCAAACATCGAGGCATACCCGATTGGATTGTATAATCTCAAATAATCCTGTAGGTCTGCAACGAGCGTGTTTGGATAGGCTTCTGGCAAATCAAATACAGAAACGGTATCTTCCAAATCTATAAATCCTTCAACCGTAACAGGCCCTGCCTTGACTATACCGCTTGCTTCGGCCTTGTAGGCGAGTTCAAGACTATGGTTCATATCGCCGAACATAGTCGGGAAATCAGTCGTATTTGCACTTTCTCCCATACCTAAAATATATTCAAGTGAAACATCGGTTTTAAATGAACCATCAGCAGCAAAGAAAGGAGCCTTTTCAGCATTTACAGCAAATGCAATTTGTTCGGTGATGGTGTTGTTATACCTATCCTCCATCTCGATGGTAATTACCACCTCATCTCGATCAGGAGGTGTGATCAAGAAAGACAGGAATTGGGCATATACACCGCTACGAGTAATCGGTTGTCCATCCATGGTAATGTTGAAGTTTACCAAGGCACTTTCATCTTCGATACCCAACACTACCAATTGTTCTTTCCCTTTTACCAAATCAGCGGACTGGGGCGAAACAAGATGCAATTTTGGAGGAGTGGTGTCCTGTAGCAGTCTTGCTTTCTGGTTGCCAATTTGCGGTTCTCTGAAATAAGCACCATCACTGTTTTGGATTACCGTATAATATTCCAGCTCTTCACCTTTTAGGTAGGTGTACGGAATGGTAGTTTGCCAGACTCCTTTCTCTTCTACAAACTCACTATACTTTGGTGATCGTTCTCCTTCTTGGAAAAAGAAAAATCGAGCTTCGGTAACAGTACCTTCTGCCACCGTTGGAGTAAGTGTAATGGTTAAGTTCTCATATCCTTTTACCTCGTTTGGAACATCGACCTGCATTGCAGCAAGGGGGAGACCGATTAAGAAGATACAAACTATAAGTATTATTAATGTATGTTTCATTTTAGTCCTCCTTACCACATCATTCCAAATCCGCCGCCGAAGCCCATTGGTCCACCAAACCCACCACCATAGCCTCCCATGAACGAATCCATGTATGAGCCTAAGCCTGGGTCAGGGGCGCCACCCATACCCGGTCCAAATGGATCAGGATACATCGGTGGCATATATGGATCGATCGGAACACCCATGTCAAAGTATTCAGGTGGTCCTTCTGGTATTTGCTCAGTCGGTCCGTTTCCTGCCTGGTTCTGATCTTCACCCTGACCACTAGTTTGGCCTGCTTGATTCTCAGTTGTTGTTTCTGTTGTTTGTACAGCAATAATCTGAACTCGTTGTACGGCAGTAGCTACCGAGCCATCAGCAGTAACAGCACTCACTGTTAGCATGTGTTCAGTTGCTGTTAGCTTGAGGAGTCGTTCATAGGTCAATGTTGCTCCATCACCTATGATACCATCGACATGAGAACTCCAACTGAATGCATTATCAGTAAGTAGTGAACCGTCCTTATCTCTACCTGTTGCTACCAAGGTTCCTTGTGCACCCTGTCCGAGAATAATCAACGGCTGAGGGTCGACAATATTTACTTCTGCCGAGCCAATTACATTCAATAGAATAGAAGTCGAGGCGACAAGATTGCTGCCTGCATAGGCTTCTGCCATAATTGTATGACTGCCAGCTGTCAAATTAGCTTGTGAAAGATCAAGGGCAAACCCGGTGGCAACTGCCTCTGCAGTGATGTCATTCTTCCAGACAACACTATCTACACCAGGCACTCCAATTACACTTGCATGGATGATGACATCGCTCGTTCCAAGTTGATATTGCTCAGGTGCGTCATCAATGAAGATACCACTTCTATCGGGATAGAGATTCAAGCTTATGCTTGCCTTGGCATTGAGTCCATTGCCATTTGCAAGAACGGTTAGTTCATAAATCCCTTCAGAACTGAATACCTGAGATGCAAGCTGAGTCGTAGCGGTTAGATTCCCATCACCAAACATCCATGAAGTTGGAACAACGGTATCGCCAATCATAAGTTGAAGGACAGGTTGGCTAAATCCTGCAAGCGCGATTTGCACTGGAATTACCTCGCCGAGGCGATGAATTTCTTCCGTATTCGGAGAAAGAATCTGCAATGTGGCTTGTGTAGTAAGCGTAAGCGCAATATCTTTTTGAATTACCTGCTTTGAACCATTCGGGTCAGAAATAGTCATACTTACAATCATGGGGCCTGCCTCTAGTTGTGCAATTTCCCCGTATGCAAGATAGATTTCTTTACCTTTCTTCTCCATTTGCTTGTTGCCTTGTTTAATCTTCCAATTAACTTCAGCATTAACACCGCCGGTGAAGGAAGCTCTCAACCCCAATGGAGGTGAATTCTGGTTGATCAAATAGGTTGGAATATTGTTGTTTAAAGAAACAATTACATCCTTAATTAGTTCGTAAACCAACAGAGTTGCAGAGGTGCTTCCTTGTGCACCCTTTGCATCAGTTGCGGTGACGATAATGGTTTTCTCACCAATAGATGCAGGTGAGTAGGCTAGGGTCAGTCCTTCTCCGAGGAGCGATCCTGTCCCATCAGTCCATCGCACAGTCCCATTGAAATTTTCGTCATCGGTAATTACAGCCCCAAGGACTATAGGATTACCCATTTCAAACGCTGGATTTTCATTGAGCCCTGTGATGGTTGGTTTGGGTCTCGCATTAACCGTAAACTCTACACTTGCCTGGTCACTGTTTTGTCCTTCCTGATAGGATGCTACCAAGGTATAAGGACCCGCTTGTTCCGGCGCCTTGAGATTGTTCATGTCATTTTGCACCAATCCATTCAAATACCAAGTAACAGAACCTGTATTGGTATTTTCTTTAAGACCGAGAACGGAAGGATGTAATGAAGTACCAGCGTTTACAATACTACCGTGAGGCCAATTGATTGCGAGTTTCATTGGAGTATTTTCTACCTTGATTATGAAACGCTTCTTTGCTCGTTCACGATTGTTGGCATCAATAAATGTAGCGGTAACTTCCACTTCTCCTGTGCCCGATGGTTTGAATGTTGTATTGGCATCAGCAAAAGCTTGTTCACTGGCATCAGGGTTATCAAGATAACGAACCTTCCAAGTATACGATCCAGATTCTGCAGTTTCCAACGAAGCAATCAAAGGAATTTCAGTATCGGAGAAATAGGTGTTTCCTTCCTTTGGGGAAAGGATTTGAAGCGGTATATTGGTTTTTACTACCTCAAAGGAAGCTCTCTGAGTAGTAGTTTCACTCATACTATCTTGTACTTTTGCTTGAAGGATATGAGTTCCAATATCAGCATTCGTTAGCATACGAGTGCTGTGTGCCTGTAATGCAATTCCATCAAGGGTGAAACTGATAGATGGTGACGAGTTCTTGTCTTCTGCGTCATATGCGGAAGCAGACCAGACCAGAGCATCATCAGTATATTGCAAAGGAGGTACAGAGAGTGTGAGGGTAGGCTTTTGATTCTGTTGAAGTGTAAAGCTTACCATACGTTCACGACTTCTTCCTGCTAATGAGGTTACCAATGTAAGTTGTACATGGCCTGTGAGACCCTTTGGCTGGAAGGAGGTCTGTTGCCCTATGGCAATCACATCTCCATTGATAAACCATTGGTAGATTGCTCCTTTTTCGCCTTCTGCCGACAATGATATGGATGATTCCTGGGTGTAGGAAATAATCTGATCACTGAGTGGTTGTAAAATACGAGGATCAGCAATATCCCTGACCGTTATCGTACGTTCTGAGGATACGCGGCTCATCGAACCGTCATTATAACGGGCTTGGATTGTGTAATTTCCTGCTTTATCACCTTTGAATTGATAACTAAGACCAGTGGATGATGTATTGTTTCCGTTAACATACCAAGAAATTTTCTTAGCTGCATCAGAAAGGTCAAAGGTGGAACCTGTCACTTTCTCAACACCGACGAGACAGGTGATTTCTTTGCCGATCAAGGTGCTTGTTGCATCAGTGGGGGAAAGAAGATTGAGTTGGAAATCGCTTTGTACTTCAACTCTTACTTGCTTGGAAACTACATTGCCCATTTTATCTTGAGCACTTGCAGTTATCGTATGTCTTCCACTAGGAATAGATCCAAGGGCAACGGTAGTTGCATTGGAATTTGGCACGACCTTGTTATCAATTCTCCAAGTAATCAAATCAATCGATCCGCTTTGGAGAGAAAGACTTCCGGTAAGCTGTGCTTGTGGCGAAAGCCGTTGTCCCTCTACCGGATTGGTAATACTGAATTCAAGTGGCTTATACACATTGATGATTTTCTCGGCGTATTTGGTATTACCAAAAACATCCTTGGTGGTAGCAGAAATTGTATGTGTGCCTGCTGCAAGTGTAGCAACGGTATAAGATTTAGTTACAGGTCTCTTTGAAGAGGCATAGGTAACACCATCGATGGCAAAACTGAGTGAATCAACTAGGTCTACAAGACCTTGCGCCGCCATGGTTGCCTCAATAGTAAACGATTGTCCTTCATTTTGTGCATCTGGAGCGGTGATCGAAACTACCCCTTGTTGGTCTGCGACCTGGATATCTCTGCCTGTGATGCCGTCGGTATTAACAGGTAGATAATCTCCAAGAGTACCATCGGGAAGTCGTACTCCAGTTGCAAATCCATCTACATCAATACTATGCATTCCTTGGGTAAATGTGACTGTAGGATTGCTATACGGCTTCATATCTATGCGCCACTCAACCTTGTCTATATCTCTTCCTTTATAGAGCAGTGGAATTGGTATATTGGGAGCATATAGCTTTTCGAACGCCAGATTACTTGGGATTTCAATGCTTATGTATGGATCTACTATGCGGATGGAGAAATTCTTGTCGACTATGATTGAATTGCGTTCTCCACGTACGGTAATGATCATACTCTTGTCGTCTGCTTTCGGATTGAAAATGAATGCTTCGCCTTCAGATCTCACTTGATTGTTGATAAGCCACTTGAACGTTTCATTGGCTTGACCGTCAGCTACAAGATGGTAAGAAAGTCCTGCTACAAATCGGTCATTGTTACTGATTCCGGAAACTTCAAATACCGGTGGAGTCCGATCTTCAACTCTGAACGATACACGCTTTTCTGAGGTTGATTGTTCGCTGCTTGTACCGGTTATTTGGTACTTGCCAGTTACGATGAGTGTATATAATCCTGCCTTTAGTGAATTCCAGTTGAACTGACTCGTGATTGGTGTTCCATTGAGCGTCATTGCATAGGAACTTACATCCTTTGTTTCAATAACTGGATTAGGGATTTGATTCAATGGGAATCTCATTCCTTCCTGAGGATAGGTAATGGTTACACTAGGGTCGATGATTTTTACCGTCCATTCGTGCGTTGTAGCTTGCTTATGGATATCCTTGACTTCGGCCTGCACGGTGTACAAACCTGGAGACCAACTTTGATGGCTGATACTAGCAGCCAGTGTTTCTCGTATGGAATTCCCTTCGCTATAAATATTCCATTTTGTTGTTTCGAGTTGATTGGAGCTGGAGGCTTGTACCGAGAACACTATAGGAGCTCCTGAGCGTTGATACACCACAGCTGCTGCTGGTGAGAACGAGGTAATAGTAGGAACTTGGTTACTGTAAACGGTTATATTTGCCTTGTTGGAAGATAAGCCGGTATAGGTTTTCTCTCTTCCATTTTCATCCATTGCGTCCAAACGCCAACCCGCTTGGATGGTATGCGTTCCAGTATTGGAGATAGTCTTATTCCAATTCTGAACCTCTTGGCCGTCTACCAACCAATAGAGTTCGCTGTCGATACTGGAGGCACTTATCGGTATGGTCTGGCCTGGCAGGAATAACGTGGTATCGGGAATAGAGAGATAGGCCGAAGGATTAGCGAGCTGTACGCGAACTTTCTGACTACCTCTTACACCATCCTGATTCATTGCATAATAGGTGAATGTCAAAGATTTCTTCTGGGAAGAAGTAGCAGGTCTATAGGTGTTGGAAGTGAGGCGAGTTCCATCTACTTCCCACCAACTGCTGGTAATCTGAGAATTGCTTGTTGCGCTTGCCTGCAATTGGTACGAGGTTCCTGTTTTTAAAGTTACCCCTTCTTCGGGGAATGCTATGGAAACCACAGGTGGTTGCAGATCTTTGACGCTAATGCTTACTTGTGATGAATCCTTTGCAAATTGACTGCTGTTGCCATTGATATCGACGACATCCCAAAAAGCACGAGCGAAAACAATGTAGGTACCAACCCCAAGGTCCGCTAGATTGATATTGGGGGATGATAGCTCTGTATTCCCCACAAAATAGGTAATACGTTCAGCATTGGGAGCCGTTGCTTGTAATTGTAATGAACTGGAGAGTGAATAGGTTGTATTATTCTGAGGACTGGAAAGGGCTATTTGAGGATTTACAACTACCACACGTGTTGATGCGGTACTTGCTTTCTGGTGGATATCCGTGACTGTTACGGAAATCGTATACGCCCCGGCAGCAGTTGCACTGAATTGTACTTGTTCGGATCCTTGAGCCAATGTACCCGAGGTAGGACCTGCATAGGTCCAGACAATATTTTGTATTTCGTTATCAGCTTCGGCAGTTGCACTGATTAGCAGTGGTTTCCCACTTACAATGTTAACTTCAGAAGATGGGTTGGTGATGGCAACGGAAGGGGCATCACCGATGACTGTGATTGTCTGCACTTTAGAGGTAACCTCTTTTGTATTGCCTTGAATATCAGAGGCGCTGATGCCTTGAGCTTCTATTTCGTAGGTTCCGCTTTCATCAAAGGTGTGGGTGATGGAAGTGCCTTCTCCTACAGAGGTACCATCTATGAACCATGTTACAGTTTCCAGATCACGGCTGTTTTGAGTATCAATAGCTAGGGTAGCAGAGCTATCTTTTGCAACGGTTCTTTCTGTTCCCCCTTGGATAGCGATGGCTGGATCGAGAACCGTTAGATAGATAGATGCTGAATTTTTGCTAAGATTAAAAGTATCTATAATGTTCAGATAGGCGAGTAGGCTATTTGAACCATATCGCTTGGTTGGCGTATACGATACTGATGTTCCTGTCTTAACGTCGGAACCAATTCTCCATTGTGCACTTTTTTGCTCTGCTTCATCGCTGAATGTAGGAATTCCGGTGAAATCATAGGCATAGCCTGTCAGTAATACCCCATGGTTAATTGGTTCATCAATTTCGATGTCCAATTCGGTATGAGTTTTCGTGGTATAGGATTTTGTAATCGAAGAAGCACTGTCAAAGAATGGGGTACCATCTTTATTGATCGGCATCACATACCAAGAATATGCCGTATTGGGTAATAGGGAAGTGGTAAGGACATAGCTGTCCGAGCGAGTATATCCATAGTATTGCCCGTTCAAATATATTCTGTATTCGCTTGCCCAGCTTTGATAATCATCATTGAAACTCCAACTGAACTCAGGTTTGAATGGATTGGTGGTGTCAATATCCGTATAGAAACGAGGAGTAGCAAAGGTGACGGTCGAAGTAGTACTTGCGATTTGGTAGCCAGAGGCATCGGTATATTCGATGGTAAGGGTATACGGTTTACCTGCTCTGAATTCAATAGCTGAGAGATCATAGACCACCTCGCCGTCAGTGGTATCAGACGGGTATCCTTTTAAGGTAGACCCCAATGACGCACTGACTCTGCTGTGTGATTTGCTGAGGGTCTGTTCCAGGCTGGTTCCTTTGATGGTGACTTTGGTTGTGGATACTGTTGATATGGAGGAATCGCTGTAATAGGGTGTCTGAGGAAGTTGGAATTTAAACAACAAACTACCTGCCGTCGGTTTTTCCAAAACCACAATGGATCCTACGGTAATTACCTTGAAGGTTACTGATTGAGCTTCTTTCAATGAAGTTCCTGTAGCAACAGCGTCATTTTCATTGGCAATTTCATACGCTTTTAACGTAAGGGTATATTCACCTTCCGGGATGCTTTGGTTTGTATTTTTGAAAAAGTCATCGGTTATGGAACTAAGGCTAGAAACACCGAATGCATCACGAATGGCAGTAGGTGCAGATCCACCACGCACATTTCCTACATAGTTCATAAGATCAGTATTCGTAAAAGTAAGTGTTTCGTTTGTTGCAAACTGCCGAACAATCTCAGCAGTTGCAGTGTTTTCTGTAGCTGGGATTTCAGGGCTATCAATTGATAATTCAAGTACAAGTAATAGATATGCAGGAGTGGGGTCATTCACAATTGTTAATGAGATCATAGGAGTGGTGAGAATATCTCCTATTTTGAAATTGGCCTTTCTAGAAGTTACTATATCTCCAGGTACAGAGAGTACCCTGCTAGAAGTTCTGCTGACTTTTGCAGTAAGCGGTTGGATTGCCAAAAAGATCATGAATAAGAAAAAGAGAACGCTAGCAATAGGCCTTGTACGTTTGATAAAAACCTCCATCCCACGAATACACCGTGCAACCTGTTTGTAAAACAGGTGACATAACCTCTATAAATTCCGATATCGAAATATCGTAATTCACTCACATCAAGCAGGTGCGTAACGTGTTGTAGGGATGGAT
>QJZS01000053.1 GCA_003247345.1 Spirochaetales bacterium | reverse complement strand
AGTAATTAGCGTAAATAATTTATACATGAAGAGCATATGACATGGAAATCTTTCGAATGTGCAACCTATATGCAGAAAATATGAAAAAATACAGTTGTCATGACTTTAGGTATGACAAAAGACAGTATAAGGTAAAACTCTTGCTTCTGACGTAAGGGGAGTGGTAGAAGTAGCGTTACTTCTACCAAAATCAGAACCCAAGCAACTGAAGATGGGTCTTTCGATAGGCTGAAGGACTGCTTCCTGTGGATTGTTTGAAACGTTTGGAAAAATGGAATTCAGAACAGAACTGTAATTTGGCAGCAATTTCCTTGATAGAGAGTGTCGTGCTTGTTAAAAGTGCACGTGCTGCCTCAAGTTGAAGATTGGAATAATACCGTATAGGTGTTGTGTTCATACGCTTTTTGAAAAGGCGTACAAAGTAGGATGGATCAAGCTGTACATGACTTGCAATCATCTGGAGATCCAGATTGTCAAAGACATGACGTTGCATGTATCGGATGGCTTTTTCCAGATGCACATTCTCGCCCTGATTTTCTTCCAATTTCGTACCGGCTGCAAGGTTATACAATAATCCAAGCATCTGATGACATGCACTAATTCTCAACTCTCTCGATGAGCTGAGCCCTTTGTCACGTACTTCCTCGAAAAAGAACCGTGAATTTGTTCCCATTGCAATAGGATTCATACGTTCCAATTTCTCGATGAGCTCCATTTCCTCGGGGCAGCTGAGCAAGGTGGCGTAATATGTCAGATTTGTTTGTTTATCTGCTTCGATGGCGTGAATTGTACCCCCTGTAGTAACAAACAAGGAGCCTGGATAAATGGTAAAGCGATTATGGGCATTGCTGAACGTACCACTGCCGCTGACAAAATAATGCACTTCGAATTGGCCTGTTTCATGGCTGTGTATCCGTTGGTGCCAAAGCAGTTCTTGCTCTTCATGCATTTGAAATACGAAGACGGCGTCCAGAAGTTCCATAAGTCAATAATACATATGTTATCACAATCTTGTCTATGGTAAACAACCAAGAGTTGAGTAAAGCTATTGGTAAAGAGAGGCCGATATATGCAAGTCGTTGTAGGTATTGATACTGGCACACAAAGTACCAAGGTACTTTGTTATGATGCCCAAGCAAAGCAGGTTTTACTTACTGTGAGTTCTCCTCATAAGATGAACAGTTCTGAGGATGGGACCCGTGAGCAAGAAGCTGTATGGTATCTTGATGCAATTCGGGCATGTTTTGCACAAATTGATCAGAATATTAAGGATCAGATTGTTGCCATCGGCGTTTCGGGTCAACAACATGGGTTTGTACCAGTAGATAAAGATGGGAACGTACTGGCTCCAGTGAAACTCTGGTGCGATACCTCCACCAAAGCTCAATGTGATGAGTTAACCCGGAAATTAGGCGGAGAAGAGCGTGTATTCGAATTGTTGGGGAACCAAATTCTCCCAGGATATACGCTTTCAAAAATCCTGCATCTCAAACAATATCGCAAAGAAGCATATGAAAAGCTGGCACATATTCTGCTCCCACACGATTACATCAATTTCTATTTGACCGGTGCGTATACCTCTGAGGCGGGCGATGCGTCTGGAACAGCCTTTTTCGACGTGCATACAAAAACCTACAATAAGGAAGTTTTGCAAGCAGTTGATCCTGATAAAGATCTCTTTTCCATGATTCCCCCGCTTATTGAAGCCGGTCAGGAAGCGGGAAGAGTGCAAGCAAGCACGGCCAAAGAATTGGGAATACCTGAAGGAATCCCTGTTTCCTGCGGAGCAGGGGACAATATGGCAGGGGCCATCGGGACTGGATGTGTGGGCAAAGGTGATTTGACGATGAGCATGGGTACCAGCGGGACCCTGTTTGGCTACAGCGAAAGCTGTATCACTGACGAAAAGGGGAGGCTTGCTGCTTTCTGTTCCTCAACGTCTGGATATATGCCGCTGTTGTGTACGATGAACTGTACGGTAACCACCGAATCGATTCGTCAATTGTTTGGTTATGACGTAAAGGAATTGGACAAGATGGCTTCTTCGGCTCCAATCGGCTGCGAAGGTATTACGATGCTTCCCTTCTTCAATGGTGAGAGAGTACCAAATCTTCCCCATGGAAAGGGGGCAATCATCGGGATGGACATGAGCAACATGAAGGTGGAAAATATTGCTCGCTCTGCATTGGAGAGCTCCATTTATGCAATGAAAGTCGGATTGGACGCTTTCAGGGAACTGGGATTTGTACCCAAGCGTATCATTCTTACCGGAGGGGGTGCAAAGAGCGCAATCTGGCGCCAAATTGCTTGTGATGCCATGCAATTGCCCGTCTCTGTTCCCAAAGTTGCAGAGAGTGCTGCGTTCGGTGTTGCCTTGCAAGCACTTTGGACGCTAGAAGGGGGCTCAATCGTGGATTTGGCAAGAGAGCATGTCCGATTTGATGAGGAGAAAGGATGCACACCTGATAGTAGTACCGCTGAGGCATACGAACAGGCGTACAAACGATATAACGAATATGTTACGGCTATGACGCCGTTATTTCAGTAGGAGGCTATTATGCAGTATTTTTGGAGAACAAGAGTATTTCAAAGGTATTGGAAAAATCGGGTATGAAGGAAAGGGAAGCAAAAACCCCCTTGCTTTTAAATATTATGATGCAAAGAAGGTAATTGGGTCCAAGACTATGGAAGAACACCTTCGTTTTGCTACGGCTTATTGGCATAGCTTTTGTGCAGACGGTACTGATCCGTTTGGAAGCGCAACTATGGATTTCCCTTTCAGAAAAAGTGATGCATATGCAAATGCAATTGCGAAAGCTGACGCTGCATTTGAATTTTTTACAAAGCTGGGAACCCCATATTACTGCTTCCATGATGTCGATGCTTCCCCAAACAGCGAAGATCCTTCTGTGTATGAAAAGACCTTGGGAAAGGTATCAGATGAGTTGCTTGCTCGTCAGAAAGCAAGTGGAATCAAGTTGTTGTGGAATACTGCCAATGTATTTACCCATCCGTTCTATATGAATGGTGCTGCTACCAATCCTGACTTCAATGTAGTAGCCCGTGCTGCAGTACAGGTAAAGAACAGCCTGGATGTCAATGTCAAGCTTGGTGGACAGAACTATGTCTTCTGGGGTGGTCGTGAAGGCTATATGAGTTTGCTCAACACTGATATGAAGCGTGAGCAGGAACATCTTGCCCGATTCCTTACCATGGCACGTGATTACGGGCGGAGTATCGGGTTCACAGGCACATTCCTCATTGAACCAAAACCGATGGAGCCTTCAAAACATCAATATGACTATGATGCAGCTACCACTATCGGGTTCCTGAAGAATTGGGGTTTGGATAAGGATTTCAAGTGCAACATTGAGGCAAACCATGCTTCTCTTGCAGGTCATACATTTGACCACGATTTGCAGGTATGTGCAGACAATGGAATGCTGGGTAGTGTTGATGCCAACCAGGGTGATTCGATCAACGGTTGGGATACTGATGAATTTCCTACCGATGTCTATTCTACGACGTTGGCTATGTTGGTGATTTTGCGTAATGGAGGATTGGGAAACGGCGGGCTTAACTTTGATGCTAAGCGAAGGAGAAACTCCACTGACCTTGAAGACTTGTTCATTGGGCACATTGGTGGAATGGACAGCTTTGCCCTTGGTTTGGAAGTAGCAAATAATATTATCGAGGAAGGTCTTTTTGATTCCTTCGTCAAGGAAAGATATGCATCTTTCGATACAGGGGATGGAAAAAAATTCGAAGCAGGTTCTATGGATTTTGCTACATTGGCTGCTTTGGGAAAGACTGTCCAGATCGAGAAACGCAGCGGAAAGCAGGAGTATTTGAACAATCTGCTAAATTCCTACTTGTTCGGCTAGGCGATTGTCACTGATAGGATGGTGAAGCAGATGATACTGGCCAGAACCGAAAGACTGGTGGTGAATGAGGCAAGTTTTGCCTGATCCGTCATTTTTTCGAGGAAGGCCACCGAACTGTTGGAACTTGGACTGAAGACTACAAACACCAAAGTAGTCTTGATGATGGTATTGAAATCAGTGAAAACAATGAAATACCACGCCAATACGACAGCCAATGCATATCTAATTACCAAAAGTAAGATTGAATAGTTGAACCAACTTCTTTCAAAACGAATATCGAGCAATATCCCGATCATCAGCATGGCTATGATCGGGTTTGCTTTTCCAATTGATACCATCCAAGACTGGATGAACGGGGGAAGTTTGATTGATGCACATGAAAGAATGATCATCACAAGATATGTTATGAAAGGTACGCTGGTGAACAGCTTTTTCAAGAGGTCCTTGGTTTGGGGCCTTTGTCCTTGTGCTACAGAACTGGCAAGCGAGTATGTGAGTCCTGTAGTCATGATTGCATTTCCTAAATCAAAAAGAGATGCTGCGACAAGTGCTGGGGCTCCAAATAAGGATTGTACAAAAGGAAATGAGAAATTGCCTACGTTGTAGGTGGACCCTACGAGCAGCGAATAGGCTTTGAGCGAATCACTTTTCTTTCGCATGAAGAAATAGGAAAGCGATGCCATGATGAGGTTGCCGATGATCCCGTATACAATGAGAATCAGCAGGGAATAATCCATGGTAAAAGTGTTGAAACCTGCAACAATGGCAGCAGGGAGGGTGATGTTCAAACTAATATTGGATAGCGTACTGCCTGCCTTTTCAGAGAACAGGCCTACCTTTTTTAAAAGATAGGCCAAGGCTATAAGGAACAGGAATAAAGCTACCTGGGAAAGTGCGTCAGTCATAGCTGCCATCCTAACGACAGGCGGCATTTGACTCAATATGTTTTATTAAAGATCTTCTCGCAAGTAAGCTAATTGTTCAGCAGTCAAGGTGAGGTTACTGCATTGCAGGGACTCTGTGATCTGATGAACCTTGCTTGATCCCGCTATGGCGATGGTAGGATTGCTCTGGCTGGTCAGGTAGGCAAGGGCGAGGGCAGCCGGACTGCAACCCAGTTCTTTACTGAGTGTCTCGACCTTGGGCATCAGTGCCAAATTAGTCGCATTGAGGAATCTGCGTTGAGCAGTTGCACTAAGCGTATCTGCCTTTTGTGCAATTACCTTTGAGAACAAGCCTTTTGCCTGGGGAGAGAAACACATTACAGGCATGTTTTGTGCTTCATACCAGTTTCTTTGCTCTTTGGTCATGCATACCAGAGTATCATCGCCCCAGATCTCCGGGGTGCAGTAGGCCAAACTCCATTGAATTTCGCTAATCTCAAATCGGGGTTTGCCATGTTTGTCAGCCCACTGGTTTGCTGCTTCTATTCTCTGTGTCGTCCAATTGGAAACACCTAAGTATGATACCAATTTTTTATCTTTCAAAACAGAAGCCATATCGACAAGTTCATCCACCCCCATATCCGGTCTGTCTCGATGGAAGAACCAGATATCGACGCAATCACTTTTCAGATTGTCCAGACTTTGGCTGATATCCAGCATCATCTCTTTCTCACTGACTCTGCTCTTATGTAAATCATCCTTGGGTGGATGGCACCCTTTTGAAGCAACCACGACTTTGTCTTTCATATTGTTGCTATGTATCCACTTGCCAAGCAATATCTCACTGGTGGAAGGTCCACCTGGTTTCTCCTGCCCATAAACATGGGCGGTATCGAGAAGGGTGCCACCTTGGTCAAAAAAGATATCCAGCTGTTTTAGTGAAATTTCTTCTCTGATTGTCTCTCCGTAATGGTCACATCCTAGAGCAATTTGTGAAAGCTTGAGTCCGTTGAAATCAATATATTTCATTAGATGTCGATTCCCAGAAATTTCTTTACGAGTATACCAATTACGAATGAGATAGCTACTACGCTGAGACTGATTACTGCCATTTCCAAGAAGCGCTTACCGAACGGTAAATCCTTGGCAACCGACGTGTAGTAGGTAAACAGCAAAATAACGAGAACCACCACAGCCAGCATAATGACCAATGCTGCAATATAGTTTTGAAGGAGCAAATAGGGAAGGACCATGCAGGTCACCGTAATGACGTAGGCAATACCGGTGTACATGCTGCTTTTCAGAGCATTGGGCTCTCCGCTGTTCTTGGCTGAAAGATATTCGCTGGATGCCATGGAAAGAGTTGCAGAGATTCCTGTGATCAAGCCCGATAGAGCGATCAATCGTGTATTTTGTAAAGCGAAGGTTAGACCGGCAAGCGTACCCGAAAGCTCAACCAGCGCATCGCTCAGTCCTAGGACCATGGATCCGACATATTGTAGTCGTTCTTCATCCAGCATACCGAGTAGCTGTTGTTCATGCCGCTCCTCGTCGTCACTGATCTGCTTTGCTTGTGGAACTTCGTCCATAAGGGAAGCATAAAATCCAGTTGCTCTGTGTTCTCCCCCTTCCATTTTCTTTAAAACAAAGGTATAGCCGAGGATCAAGGCCATCAAACTGAAAAACCATACTTTTAAGCGGTTTGGTTTTACTTTGCTTCCCGTGAGATCTTCCCAGATTTTTGCATGTCGGTATTCCTCGTCTGAGATTCTCTTGAGTACTGAACTGTTATGCTCATCTTTTACTCGTGAAGCGAGTACCTTGTAGATAAGATGCTCGGTAAGTTCGCCTTTTTGAAGGTGGAGAAGAATACGAAGGGTCCGTTTGCTGTATGTTGCTTTTGCCACGTTCATGCTCCTTAGAGAGCAGTATAGCGACCGCATGTTTTTTTGCAAATAGCTTTGCTTGACCGTACGTGTTTCTATCTATAGTATTATAAGTAATTGGAGGCTCTATGGACAAAGAATATGAAGACTTGATTGAAGTGTTTGCTTCGACCACCGATTCTGAAGATATGAAAAAGCTCTTTGAGGAGATGCTTACCCCGAGTGAACGCAAAGCATTGCTGTTACGTTGGAACTTGATGAAAGATCTTTATAAGGGGCTTCCTCAACGCGAGATAGCATCTTCGTATGGGATCTCACTGTGTAAAATCACCCGTGGTTCTAAAATCCTCAAACAAAAGGATTCCTATTGTAGGAAAATACTTAGCGATCGTTTTGATGATCACTTACGTCTTTGATGTAAGGGAGTACCTCAATCTTCTTTGATGTGTTACTATCCTCGTGATGTTTTCTCGGTGCAGGGTGCAAATAATGAAAGAGAAAACTAAAAGAAGGTGATGTACTGCTATGAAAGTTGGTAACCATTCATTGTTGATAGGTAAGCTATTCGCAGATGTAATATCTATTGCTTGTGCCTGGTTATTGGCCGGATTTTTACGATTCTTCGTTATTCCCGGCGGGCAACAAGATGATTTTGGCCGTTTTGCACAGTTTGTAATTCTGACTGTTGTATATACAATTTTCTTCATCAGCCGGAATGGGCTGTATGAAGAGGATTTGGAACATTCCTGGAGAAAACAAACCACTAAACTCTTTATATCTATTTTTGAAGGGTTCCTGTTGTTGGTAGTGACCCTCTTCTTCCTATTCCCACAAAAACTGAGCAGGCTCTCAATTGGTATGCATTTTATTTTCTTGGTCGTTTTTCTCGTATTCGAACGTACGTTGATATCGAGTGCCATACAAAAAGCATATCAAAAAGGTATAATCAGCCGAAGAATTTTACTTGTTGGATTTGGAGATAATCTTGAGAAGTATGAGAAAGCTCTCCACAGCAAACGAGTCCAGGGTGTGAAGCTTATTGGTCAATTTGACGGTCAGGGGAAAAAAATAGGGGGTGCCTTGCAAATCAAAGAGGGTACCCTCAGAGAAGTTGTTGAACAGACCAAACCAGATTTGGTGGTAATAGGGTATCCTCCTACGGAATATCCCAGACAGCAGAAGATTGTTGCCCAAGCATTGGACTTATTGAATGAAAAGGTTCAATTGCTCCCAACTCTCCCCCAATCATATATCAGTACCAAAATTTCTGATTTCCGATGGGTTCCGGTCCTTACCTTGAATGCAGCTGAGATAGGTGTCTTCGGACGTATCATGAAAAGGTTGTTTGATGTGGTTTCCTGCTCGCTTGCGGTAACTATCCTGTCTCCGGTCCTCCTACTCATTGCTTTCATTATTAAAGTTACCTCTCCTGGCCCGGTAATATTCAAGCAAAAGCGAATTACCAAAGGTGAAGAGGTCTTCACCATGTATAAGTTTAGAAGTATGCGCAATGATATTCCTGAAGGCGATGTCCACTGGACCGAGGAGAATGATCCTAGGGTCACCAAGATTGGAAAATTGCTCAGAAAAACAAGTCTGGATGAACTTCCTCAGTTGTTTAATGTCATCGGGGGGTCGATGAGCTTGATAGGTCCACGTCCAGAAAGACCTGAGTTGGTGGAAAAATTTAATAGTGAGATTCCTGGGTATCGGATGCGCCATCGTGTACGAGCCGGAATTTCTGGTTGGGCACAGGTAAATGGCTGGCGCGGCAATACTTCGTTGGAGCGGAGAATTGAGTTTGATTTGTTTTACATCAGGAACTGGACATTACTTTTTGATCTGAGAATTGTTATCTTTACGATTTTCAAGGGTTTTGTGAATGAGAACGCGTATTAGGAGAATCGTATGAAGAGAGGTTTGCTCGTATTGTTGGCTATAGGTTTGATCAGTTCTTCTGGATTGTTTGCGGATAGTTCTGAAGTACGTTCTGTATTACCACAACTTACAGATGCAGAATATCAGCAATTGGATTCTGGGGAGATGATTACTGCCAAAGGATATGAAGGTTCAAAAATTGAACAATACTTCGTTCCTCAAACTACTGCATACGATCGTGCACTCGCAAAGCAAGATATTCAGGATGGATTTTCTGTTGCAGCTCTGAGCTATATCCCGTACGGTCCAAAACTCAAGGCTATGAGTTCAACTGAGCGACAACTTACGATTTTCAATGCCATTCGGGCCATCTCAACCCAGGAAGGCCTCACCTATATTTCATGGAGAGCCGGGAATATTCCCAAGGTTTTAATAGAGAGATCTTCCTATATGGCAGACGAGAAGAACATGAACAATCTGCTGCCTGATCCTGTCGCTACGACCTTTCCCTATGAAACACAGAGCTATGTGTATCAACGTGATACTTCCTTTGGGGGAAACCGATATCTTCATACTTATACCAATACTGATAAGGAAATTCTGGTTGATATAGAGAATCTAGCAAATATGCGTGTTCTCGGTGTTTTTACTGCTGTGAAGAAAGGTCAGCTTAACATCACCATGGCTACCTATCAGTTGGATGACGGATTGCTGCTTGAGGCACTCAGCAGCATCGAGGGGAGGGATCCTGTTGTATCCATCTTTGGATTGAAAGTAGACCTTCCTTCTGCATTCAAAAGACGATTGGTCGCGCTTCAGAACTGGTTTAGGGATCAACTCGCAGCCATTGAAACAAACTAAGGAAAAGTGTTGATGAGACGTATAGCTTTCAGTGTCCTATTCGTATTGTGTATTTCTGTTTCTCTTTTATCCGCTGCAGTGCATAACTCAGTACCCATCGGTAATAGGGTGTATCAGGTTTTGGAAGTTGCTGAGACCCGTGGCCTCATTGAAAACCAATCGGATGTGAAACCGTACAGTGCCAGCAAAGTGCTCCGTTTACTCTTTGAGATAGAGAAGCAGAAGGAAAAGCTCACTAATTCAGAACAAGTTGAATTGGAACAGTTGATAGCTGAATTGCAAACCAAATATGGAACGGAACCTTCCTTAGCAAAGGACCTTCTTTCAACAGGATACCTTCGTACTTATGATGAGACCAAAGGAATCGGAGCCTCGTTGGGGGTTACCCTCGGTAGCCAACAAACCGTGAGTATGCTTACAGGTGAATATGATTCCAGAAATTCAGTAGGTGCTTATATCAAAGGCGATTTAGGCCAGTATGTTTCATTCAATATGGATGTGAGTCTTTTATACGATAAGCTGAACACCGCTGTATTCATCCCTACCGAATTTACCATTCCTGGTGAGGGTTGGTACCAATCAGGATCCTCTGTGGTGACCTCAATTCCTTTTGATTCGTTCGCTACGAGTTATAGCTTTGCTCCTGAATTGAATATTTCACTGTTTGATGGTGATGTATTTATAAGATGGGGATCAATCAAGCGTGATTGGGGCCCTGGTATAAACAATTTGGCTCTTAGCGGGTCTGCTCGAACGTTTGATGGCGTGGAATTACATTTGAATCTCACCGATTGGTTGCGTTTCTCGGTTATGAATGGTTCGCTTGGTAAATTCTCACTCGAATATCTTGATGGAGAGCCTTTCTTCTCCGATTACTCGGAAGTATCGAAAGAGGAAAAGATAAATTCAAGATTTGACAATAATTTCAGCATTCAACGTGTTGAATTGGATGTGACAAAAAATCTTACCTTGTCCGTTTTTGAATCAATGGTATGGCTGAAGCGTTTTGAATTGAGCTATCTCAATCCCTTTGCCATCTATATGTTCCAACAGAACGTCCAAGGTGATATTGATGAGAAATTTGCCGGTTTGGATTTTGCCTATACGCTTTCTGGAAAAGTTCGTTTGTATGGGTCAGTCGGGATGAATGAGATGCATGTTCTCGGTAGCTTGGAGACAATTCTCAAATCCCCGAGAAATATGCTGGCGTTCCAGGCTGGGATGGAAATCCCTCTGCCTATCGGAAACTTTTCCAGTTTGACATTCCAATGGACGTATATTGGACCGTTTGTATATTCGCATTACCCGTTGCGGGAATATACCGGTACCATCGATACAAGTGCTGATAGCTCAGTAGTTTCAGAGCAAGGGCATACATTTACCTATGATGCTACTGCCGGTACCGTAACCTATTATTCCTATACAACCCACCAAGATGAAGTGATAGATATAAGTGATACTGATGAAACTGAGTGGTTCTCCTCGGATGGAAGAACCATGATCCAGCTTGATGATGATGGAAACTACAACATCTATGAGACCTATGCAGAAACCTCCTATACCAACAAGGGAGAGAATCTTGGGTATCCACTAGATCCAAATTCCCAGGAATTCTTGTTGCAGTTTGACCTTGGGCTTCCTCGTGGGTGGGCGACCCAAGTGCAGGCAAAATATCAAGCTCGCAGCGGTCAATACGGGTATGAAATAGATCAATTCATGTATTACGCTGATGATGACTCCTATGAGCTCCAAGATTTCTGGAATAACATCTTCAAACATACATTGTCCTTGAAATTTAAAGTAACGAAAGAGATTGATAATACTCCAATCACGGTGTCGGCTGCCTACCAATTTACAACCGTATGGGAGAGATCAATTACAAAGACGTTCTTTGATGGTCGTGATTCGATTTATGGTGCATGGGACGACCCCGAGTATGATCATATTGTGCAGATCGGAATCAAAGTTTTTTATTAAGCGAGAGAAAAATAGCTAACGGCATCCGTAATTGTTCAGCACATATGTTTCGGCTGGATAAGGAATAACGATACATATGTTACTTCCTTGCGTTTAGGGTGTTTAACCTTTGTTGACATCACTATGAAAAGTTACTAGTCTTACGCTAATTATAACTTTGAAAACGAGGTTGCATGGTTATTGTGGGAAAAAGGGCAATAGTTTTTTGCCTATCTATAGTATTACTCATCAGTTCGTTGTATGCCGATGGTCATGTATTGGTAAATTCTGAGGATGTGACTGGGTATGCAATTTCTGATTATGCATTCGAAGTAAAGGGAAGAACAACAAAAGCTGCCTTGCAAAGGGCAATCATTCCTACTGATGGAGATCCGATTTGGAATACAGAAGATGAATTTATTGCGGCTTTGGATGCAAAGCGGCAAATTCTGATTAACACACAATTATTTCTCAGTGTCTCCTACGAATATCATCTCTCATCCTACATTGAGGGTGTTGCATATTACAACGTGGTTTTCTCTATAGTAGATTCAAATACGTTCCTTATGCTCCCTTATCCAAAATTTGACAACGACGAAACCGGGCTTCTCCTTGGGGCTAAAATAAAAGATTCCAATTTCCTAGGGACTTTCGGCGAATTGAATTTCACCGGATACGTTGCCCAGAATGATGGGACACTCCAAAGTTGGGACGACCGTGAGGATTACATCAGCTTGGATATTTCTGACCTGTTGCTGAGAACTTCCTTGTTGAATGTAGACATCGAGTTTTTACGCCAGAAGGAATCCAATCCTTCAGGCACTTTGGATTTCGATATTGATTGGGCCGACATTCCCTTAAAAAACACTACGAAATTGTATCTTAGTACTTGGGGTACTTTGGATTCTTTAGAAGAAGATTATGAAGTGAACTACGAAATGGGTTTGTCAGGGATGAACATCTTCGGGACCAACTTGATGATTGATTTTTGGGGTTATCTCAATCCGAGTTCCACATTCGATGAATGGAATCCTGATGAGTTTGGCCTTACTTGGACCTATGGGCCTTTCGAACAGAATGAAGGTGTGTATAGCCTGACGAATACAATCAAACATAACTCAGGATTAACCAATTATTACACTGAAACAACCCTGAATGTACATGAACTGTATTTCTTGGATCATCTAATTGATTATCACGTAACAGTAGAAACAGATAAAATTAATGACATGACAACATTCTCAGATGTGGAGGCAAGCAGTACGATTGGCTCGACCTTCACCTTGCCGTTTGGCTTTACTTGGGAGACTTCCGTCGCTGCGGTTGCTGATTATATGGCAAATCAGACGGTGGTTGCCTTCCATTATGAATATGATAATACTCTGACAAATGGATACCAAATCGATTATGTCCAGGATAAGTTAAGAAAAGGTTTAGCTTTGTCTTTACGCCAAAGCTATCACCAATATACACAAGAAGACTATGAGGATGAATCCTATTGGTTTATCCAATACGAAGCTACTTGGTTCCCATTCATAATTTGGCGTTTCAATCCTTCTGTACGAGTAATTGGTTTTTATTCTGATGGAAGAGATTTCAAATTTCTCCCATCAGATGA
>QJZS01000033.1 GCA_003247345.1 Spirochaetales bacterium | reverse complement strand
GCAAAAATTCTCCACGCGGTGAGTGTAGGGCTGAAAAGGTCATCCATCAAGAATTCGAAACCAGCATTAGGAACCCCTAGCAATTGTCCATCTAGCATGAAATCCAGTCCTGGACGTGCCTGCCGGGAGGGAACGGACTTGTCGAAGTAGCCGTTGAGTAATGCGCCATCACCTAAGGTGATACCGGTAAGTTTCCCATACCGAACAAAAATCTTATCATACCGTTGCCCCCATTGGGCATAGCGTAGGAACGTACTGTAATGATACAAAACACTGATCAAATACTCTTGGTTGGTTTGGCCCGTAGTGTGTTCCGGCAAATACCAATCGGTGAAATCCAAATTAAGATTTACGGGATCAGTATCTAAATGGCCTTTGAGTTTTAAGTCCAGCTGGAGGGATAGGTTGCTGATAGCAAAATCGGGTGCAAGCGATATGCTGAAATCACCATCACTTGTTGCCATTCCTTCCAGCAATCCTGTTGCAGCGGAATCGAGGTCTGACTACACAGTCGTCTCTGATGATGCATCTGTTGAACTGCTTGTAGTTGATGCTGCCGTCAAGAAGGGGCTTGCGAGCAGCATTAACAGCAGTAGAGCGATTTGCCGCTTGCTCACGTGCCAAGACCTCCTCTGTAGTTTTATCATCACATATACCTGCACATGTGTAAACAGGGGTAATGCAAAGAGGTTACACGCGCTCGCCCAAGCCATGTGCATGATAGATATGTTCTCTTGTCAATTTGTCAATTTGGGATAACTCCCGAATAATCGGCTTAAGTCTAGCCCTGACATTGGTTTGATCATATGGACATACAGGCTTTACGACAGGAAGATCGTAGTTCTCAGCAATACGTTTTATCGTACTTTCATGTATTTCAATCATGGGTCGTATGATTTTCAATTTTCCATCAAAAAATGGCTGAACAGGAAGCATCGTAGCAAAGTTTGCTCTGAAGCAAAGATTCATCATACTGGTTTCAACAAGGTCATCGAGGTGATGCCCCATAGCAACAAGCTTCATGCCTTCTTGTTCGCAACGTTCAAACAAGATTCGCCGTCGATTCCGAGAACAGAGATAACAGTTGAATTCTCCCTTGAATGATTCGGGGTACTGATGTTCATCCAGGATAGTGAATTCGATTTCCAAATCGGCAAAATAGGTTTTTAAAAGTTCTCGAAACTCATCAGGAATTGGGTGTTCAATCCAGTTGATCATGACAGCCTTGATGTCATATTTGATCGGCAGCCACTTCCGTCTAATTGAGAGGGCAAGGGCAAGGGCAAGCGAATCTTTTCCTCCGGATGCAGAGATAAGGACGGTATCACTCTCTTTTATCATTGAATACGTGTTAATTGCTTTGCCGGTATGTTTGATGAAGCGCATAACCCACGGCGGAATATTGCCTTTGAGCAATTCGCGGTATGATATTTTTTCCATGAACTCAGAACTCCAATGCCTCACGTACGGCTTCTTCCGTAATGTAGGAGGGTGTAAAGATTCTGGTTTTTCTGAGGCTTTTTGTAAAGACCCTACCAATATCATGGGAAAATATTGTTTCCTGTTCGTTGAAAGGAGTGCACACACCATTTTCTGCCAAAATCGGGATATCAGATTCGAAAGAAACAGGTTCTTGGATATCAATGATGACTTCGAAAGGTTTCAAAGAGGAGTATTCAGGTTTCTTTGAGAGCCTTGCATAAAGCTTGTCCTCTACCTGGTACCTGCTCTCTATGGCTGCACATTGTTGTTCCAGATGCCCTGTCTCGGAGTAATTCTGATCGAAACTACAGGTGAGCAGTTGGTTGTCGCGAACATTTGAAAAAAGAGAGAGGCAAGGATACTCTATGCTTTGGGGGAGTAAAAAGAATTGTTCATCATCAAGGTCATATAGTTGTTGCTTGGGGATGACATTGTCATGCAAGGAGGAAAGCACAGCTTTTTTGATCATGGCGGTTGCACTTCGTGTGACCTTGTGCCAGTAGACATTACGATACATCAAGTATTTGCTGAACAATAGATGTTCCACTGAAGCTAGGGCTTGGTTTTCCAATGCAGGATGGTTGTTGTAAATGGTGAGCTTGTCCGTAATGTACGACACATCCTGGGTCCCATATGGAACTCCACAGAAAAATGCATCGCGATTGAGATAGTCGAGTTTGTCTGGATCCAAAGATCCAGAGAGGATGTCCCTGTAAAACAGGATCTCGACTGAAGTCGTAGGTCTGGTTTCATCAATTATATCCGCAACCAAAGAAGGTTCCAGTCCAGCAGCCCAGATGGCTTCATTGAGCTGGATGTCTTCTTCTATCAATCGAGCAGCCAATCTCTCATGACTCTCCAACGGAAGCTCTTTCAAGGAATGGGCAAATGGGAAGTGTCCGATGTCATGTAGAAGTGAGGCGCACAGAAAAGTATTCATTCCTTCCTCTGTCAATGGAAGAACAAACTCACCTCGCAATGATTTTTGAAGAAGGCTGGTAAGTATACAGAAACTAAGGTGATATACCCCCAAGCTATGGTCAAGACGAGTATGGACCGCACCCGGATACAGATGAAAAGCCGGTCCCAATTGCTTGATCCTTCCCAATTTCTGGACTGTCGGCGTTAAAAATATTTTCCTCATCGCCGGACTGAGACGAATATCTTTCCACAATGGGTCACGTATAGTGACAGTCTGTGAACTGATAAGATGTGCCAGGGTCTTTTCATTGGGATTGTTCATGCAACCATACTACGGTAGGCTCCTGG
>QJZS01000054.1 GCA_003247345.1 Spirochaetales bacterium | reverse complement strand
AGGCTCTTCCATCATTAAAAGATGCGAGTATTAATAGTAGGCGCAGGCGGCCGTGAACATGCCTTGGCTAGTGTGATAGCAAAAAGCAAAGATTGTGAAGCACTTTATTGCATTGGAAGTAATGCAGGATTGGAAGAAATTGCCACTACCGCTGCAATATCTTTGTCTGATTTTCCTGCGATTACTGATTTTGCCTTGAAAAACTCCATCGACTTTGCCGTAATAGGGCCTGATGATGCCCTTGTCGGTGGTATTGTTGATGTGTTGGAAGCAAAGGGTATTCCCTGCTTTGGGCCGACCAAGCTAGCTGCAAGGCTGGAGGGGAGCAAGGCGTTTGCTAAAGAGTTTATGAAACGCCACCATATCCCGACTCCTTCTTACCAAGTATTTACAGAAATCAATGAAGCAAAAACTTATGTACGTACGTGTACGTTTCCCCTTGTTTTGAAAGCCGATGGGCTTGCCCTTGGAAAGGGTGTCATCATAGCCCAAGATCTTGCTGAAGCTGAGCAAACCTTGGATTCAATGATGGTTGATGCAGTTTTCGGCAACAGTGGAAAGACAGTGGTTGTGGAAGAATTCGTGACTGGCCCGGAAGTATCCTTGCTGGTTCTTACCGATGGTACTGTTGTAAAACCGCTGGTGAGCTGTATGGACCATAAACGTGCATTTGATAATGATGAAGGTCCGAATACTGGCGGTATGGGAGTAATTGCTCCCAATCCGTTTTATACCGAAAGTATTGCAAAGACCTGCTTGCAAAGAATTGTACTCCCTACAATCAATGCAATGCAGTGGGAAGGGACCCCCTTCATGGGTTGCTTATTCTTTGGTTTGATGCTCACCCCAAATGGGCCTGTGGTAATCGAGTACAACTGCCGGTTCGGGGATCCTGAAGCTGAGGCTGCCCTTACCCTGCTTGAAGGCGATGCATTGGAAATTCTTCAGGCTTGTAGAAACAAAAGCCTTGGTCAAATCGAAGTAGCCTGCAAAGACGGTTCTGCTTGTTCTGTTACCGTTGCAAGCGGCGGGTATCCTGTCTCTTATGAGAAAGGAAAGAAAATTACCATCTCTGCTCTTCCTGAATCTGTCACAATCTTTCATGCAGGAACCACGCTGAAGGACAATGGGGATGTTGTTACCAGTGGGGGGAGAGTACTGCACGTAGTGGGACAAGCCAAGACGTTGAAAGAAGCAATTTCGTTGGCTTATGAAGGAGTTGCTGCCATCTCCTTTGAAGGAAAGCAGTACAGAGGTGATATCGGCAAGAAAGCCTTGCCTGAGGAGGTCTAGTATGGTACGCCGTACCTTTATTTCTCGTAGTAAAGAATTTAGACAAAAAGAAGCTGAAATCGTACATGATATTCGTAATCTTTTGGGTCTGGATACACTTGATAACGTACGCATGTACTTACGCTATGATCTTGAAGGTTTGAATGCTGAACAATTTACTGTAGTAAGCGAACAGCTCTTGCAACTACCTGGGCGTGATGACATTGTCACCTCGTTGCCGACCTGTGATTGGACACTCGGGGTGCAGATGCATGAGGGCCAGTTTGACCAACGAGCTGAAGCCGTGCTTTTAGGCTTGAGATTGCTTTTTCCTGAGGTAGAGGCAAAAGCTCGATGTGCCACATTCTACTGTTTTGATGGTACTTTTACCGAACAACAAAAAGAGCAACTTCGTTCATATTTCATTAACCCCGTAGAAGCCGGCGAAGCAAGCATGGTTCTCCCCAGCCAGTTAACGTTGAATGTGGAAAAACCAAGTTTTCCTCCTACTCTCGAAGGCTTTTGTAAGGAAGATAACTTCAAGGCTCTCCAAGCAGAGCATGGTCTTGCAATGGACCTTGATGATCTTGAGGTGGTGCGTTCTTGGTTTACTGAAGAGCAGCGCGATCCGACTCTCACTGAGTTGAAAGTCATCGATACGTACTGGTCCGACCACTGTAGGCACACGACCTTCCTGACAAACTTAGAGAACGTGACCATAGAAGATCCTGAGGTTGCAGCAACCTATGAAGAGTATCTGAAAACCAGGAAAACAATCGGCAGTACCAAACCGATAACCCTTATGGACCTCGCTACCATTGCTACCAAACAGCTCCGAAAAAGCGGTCAGCTTGAGCAGCTTGATGTTTCTGATGAGATCAATGCCTGTTCGGTAAAGATATCGGTGGATACCCCTGAGGGGAAAATCCCGTATCTTTTGCAATTCAAGAATGAAACCCATAACCATCCTACCGAGATCGAACCCTTTGGTGGAGCCGCCACTTGTATCGGTGGTGCTATCAGAGATCCTCTCTCCGGTCGTGCCTATGTATACCAGGCAATGAGACTTACCGGTAGTGCAGATCCACGTACTCCTTTCTCAGAGACCATGGAAGGCAAACTCCCCCAAAGGACGATTGCCCAGCGTGCTGCCCTTGGCTATAGCTCCTATGGTAACCAGATAGGTTTGGCTACCGGCTTGGTAGATGAACTGTATCATCCGAATTTTGTTGCCAAACATATGGAACTCGGCTTTGTAATGGGTTGTGTGCCCGAAAGCCAAGTCCGTAGGGAAAAACCTGTTGCGGGTGATTTGATTATTCTGGTAGGCGGACGAACAGGCCGCGATGGATGTGGTGGAGCCACCGGTTCCTCCAAAGGTCATGATGATCAATCGCTGAGCAGTTGTGGTGCTGAAGTCCAGAAAGGTAATGCACCTGAAGAAAGAAAACTCCAACGGCTTATTAGAAATCCGGAAATCTCTTTGATGATAAAGCGCTGTAACGATTTCGGTGCG
>QJZS01000042.1 GCA_003247345.1 Spirochaetales bacterium | reverse complement strand
GGCTCATCGGTCTTTGTTCCGATTATCACCTGCTCTTTTTCAACCAAGGTTGTCTCGAAGGCTTCCACTTCCTTACATAGTATATCATATGCATCTAGGTATCGGTCATCGCTCAGATCAATGAGAAAGGCCAACCCAGAGGTTCGACTGATATGCCGAAGGAATTTGATACCCATTCCATACCCTTCGCTGGCGCCTTCGATAAGACCGGGAATGTCTGCAAGGACAATATCATGCTCGTCGTAACGCATCATACCCAATTGGGGAATCTTGGTTGTAAAAGGATATCCAGCTACTTTGGTACGGGCATTAGTCAACATATTCAGCAAACTTGATTTGCCTGCATTGGGAAAGCCGACGAATCCGATATCTGCAATAACGAGCAGCTCAACTCCGACTCTTCTTTCCTCACCCTTTTCTCCAGGCTGGGCAAATCGGGGGGCTTGCCGTGTTGCTGTACGGAAATGGTAATTTCCCTGTCCACCACGACCACCAGTTAGGAAAACCCAACGGTCCAAACCGGTCATGTCCTTGATGATCTCGCCGCTCGCGGCATCTTTGATCACCGTGCCAGGAGGAATAGGGATCTCAATATCTACTCCATCTCGACCATAACAACGATCGCCCATACCGTTCTTACCGTTTTCAGCACGGTAGGTACGTACAAGCTTGAGATGAGCCAATGTTCTAAGGTTTTGTTTAACGACGAAAACTACATCACCGCCACGTCCGCCGTCTCCGCCGTCCGGGCCTCCCTTAGGAATATATTTTTCCCTACGGAAGGAAACACAACCGTTGCCCCCGTTTCCGGAGGCAACATCGAGATACGTCTCGTCTGAAAATCCAAACATGAGTATTTCTTTCGGTTATTCGGTTACAATACTGATGTACTTCCGGTTCTTTCTGCTGTGAAACAGTACAGTACCCTCAGCTTTTGCAAACAGGGTGTAATCGGAACCACAACCAACATTTTCACCAGGATGGAACTTTGTTCCATGCTGACGAACAAGGACTTCACCAGCCTTGACCAACTGACCACCAAAGCGCTTCACGCCCAATCTCTGAGCGTTGGAGTCGCGACCATTGCGGGAACTACCGCCACCTTTCTTATGTGCCATCTTTCGTCCTCCTTACGCAATGATCTGGTTGATCGTGATCAGGGTATACTTCTGACGGTGACCCTGAGTCTTTGTATAGCCTTTGCGGCGCTTTTTCTTAAACACTCTGATCTTGTCACCCTTTACGTGCTCAACAACAGTTGCTTTCACAACTGCATCTGCAACATAGGGAGTGCCAAACGTAGCGTTGCTCTCATCCACAATGGCGAGAACGGTAGCGTACTCAAGTGAGGTACCCGCTTCACCCTTGCTGATGTAATCAACCTGAACGGTCTCACCCTCGATAGCTTTGTACTGCTTTCCGAGAATCTCTACAAGTGCATACATGTCGATATTCATCCTTCGTTATAATTTGTGCTTGTACTTTGTACCAAATATAAAAACCGAATGCAATGACTTTTTCCCATTAATTCTTGAAAAACAAAGAAAAAGCACTTGAAAACTTACTTACCGTTCGGTTAGTATTAAGCATGCACACTACTGATATGAAACAACAACTTATAAAATCCCTCCTTGAATTGGGGTCTGAACAAGGGCTTGATACCATATCACTTTCCATGCTGGCAAAGGAAAATAACATCAGCAAAGCCGCCATTTTCCACCATTTTCCCAGTAGGGAAGCCTTGGTACAAGAGATGTTCGTATACTGCCGGACGCTTGCCTATCGACATAAGGCAACCATAAATCTCGCGGGAAGCGCCCAAGACGTGCTTATGCGAGCAATGGAGCACTGGCATACTATGTACGATGAAGAGGTAATGAGGTCTTTCTACAGAATCATAGAAGCAGAAGCACTCACCCATGTGCAGGCTGCTCAGATCAAACGCACACTGGATGAGATGCTCATAGCACAGAGTAGTGTCTTGCTGGAGAGCCTAAGTGATTCGGGAAGACTGGATATTGAGGATTTGGATTTGGCAATCCAGAGTTTCAGCTCAGTCGTCCAGCGCTTCCTCTACAGGATTCTACTGGACGACGAAACAGATGTAAGTTGGGAGGAGACACGATTCATAGACCGTTTCTGCTCCCTCTATAAACCTAAAGAGTAAACTTTTACATTGAAGCCAAGAACGGGATGCCAATCAAAGCAAACGCGTTCTTGAGAACTTGCAACATCATATTGACCAATTCAATTCTTGCTCTGATCAGTTCATTTGAGGAGGCCTTCAAGACAGGGTTGTCATGATACCAACGTGAGAACAGCTTGGACAAGTCATACATGAAGCTGCACAACAGAGACGGATCAAAACTAGAACCAGCCTTTTCAACCACCTCAGGATATCGTGCAAGCTGCTTGATCAACTCACGTTCATCAGAGAGGGTCAGTAAGCTGCTGTCAAAACCAAGTGAATGGCAAGCAGAGAATTCCTGATCCTCATACTTCTTGAGCATGCTGGAGATACGAGCCCCCATATACTGTAAGTATGGTCCGGTATTTCCGTTGAATGAAATGGATTCCTTCGGATTGAAGATCATATCTTTGGTAGGGGTCACTTGGAGCAAATAGTAATTCAAAGCACCCAAAGCAATGGAACTACTCGTCTGATCCACATCATCAACCAAAGCTTCACGCTCTTTCTCTATGATCTCGTTGCGTGCAAGACCGGTCAATGTATCCACCAGCTGGTCGGCATCCACAACCGTACCTTCACGACTCTTCATCTTTCCTTCAGGAAGATTGACCATACCGTAGGAGAGGTGGTGCAAATCATTAGCCCATTGGTACCCCAACAACCCAAGTACGTAGAAGAGTACCTGGAAATGGTAACGTTGCTCGCTGGCAACCACATAAATCAAGGAATCAAAGGGCCAATCCTTGTGCCTCATAATTGCCGTCCCAACGTCCTGGGTCATATACAAACTGGTACCGTCTTTTCTCAGCAAAACCTTTTTGTCCAGCTTTATCGGTTCGAGATCTACCCAAACAGATCCATCTTCCTCACGGTAGAACACACCCTGCTCCAGACCTTTGAGGATTTCATCTTTACCATATTTGTAAGTTTCGGATTCGTAGTAGTACGCATCAAAACTGATACCCATCTTTTTATAGCTCTCCGATAAGCCATCGAGGGTCCATCCGTTGAGCTGTTCCCACAGAGCAAGAACCTCAGGATCGCCGCTTTCCCATTTCTGGAGCATCGCCTGAGCTTGTTCTTCTGCTGTTGGATCCTCTTTTGCCCAGCTGGCAAATTTCACATAATACTTGCCGACAAGATGGTCTCCCTTGATTCCGCTGGACTCGGGGGTCTCTCCTCCACCGAACTTCTGATAAGCAAGCATGGACTTACAGATATGTACACCTCGGTTATTGATGAGGTTTACTTTGCGCACATCGGCCCCATTGGCTTTCAGAATGGCGGCAACGCTTTGTCCTAGGCTGTCATTTCGCATATGACCAAGATGCAGAGGTTTATTGGTATTGGGACAACTGAATTCAATGGTCACCCTTTTCCCTGAAAGTGAAGCGTTCGCTCCATATGCTTCTTTTTGCTCTGCAATCAAAGTGGAAAGAGATGTGGCAACCGATGCCATATCGATACGGACGTTGAGATACGGGCCTGCAACCAACAATTCCCCGGCAGGACGAGACTCTATCTTCTCTATGCGATCCTTCAACTCTGCAGCAAGTTTTGGAGGAGCCATTCTAAAAGCCTTCGCATAGGCAAACAAGGGGAAGGCAATATCCCCAAGTTCTGGTTTCGGCGGAGTCTGGGCAGACACTTCCGGCAGCTGGACATCCCCGCCCAACTGAGCTTCAGCATAGGCCTTCAGCTCCTGCTCAACAATATTTTTCCAAGTTTCACGTATCGATTCCAACATCTTTAAATTCCTTTATTTGCAAATACCGACTATACAACAAACCAAACTCATACTTCAAGGTGGATGCTGATCTCTCCGCTATGCAAGACATGCTCGATTCCATTTTCATCCACGACCACAAGATGAGCTTGATCATCAATCCCAGTAGCCACAGCACGGTAATCCTGCTTTCCTTCATGCACAATGACAGCTTTTCCAAGTACCATCGAGCGTTCTCTGTATGCATCCATAAAAAGGCGGGAGGAAAGATTGGCAACATATGCTTCAAGAATATTCACAATGGAAGCTACCAGCTGGTTTGCCGAATAATCTTGTGGCATCGCTTCAAAGCCGTCATACAGGGAAGTGGCAATCTTCTCAAGTCCATCCTTGAATGAATCGCGTTTAGTATAGAGGTTAAGCCCGATTCCTACCACCACAGCTCCCAGGCGCCCACTTTCAACACCCAGTACCCCTTCTGTGAGAATTCCACACACTTTGCGATTTTCATAAAACAGATCATTGACCCATTTAATCTTGCATGATTTCTGGCAATGCTGTTCTATGGCATCGGAAACGGCAACTGCAGCTGCACTGGTAATCAGAGGAGCTTCTTCCATGCTAAAGGTTGCAGGAAGCAATAGGCTCATATATACCCCGCCTTGGGGACTATAGAAACTTCTCCCGAGCCTGCCCCTTCCCCCGCTTTGATGCAAAGCAAGCACGAGCGCTTTCTCTCCATTATTCTGCGATGCTAATGTTTTCGCATAACGATTGGTCGAATCGATTGAATCGAATAGATGAATGGAACAGGAGGGGAGCAAGCTTTCCAATTCAGGTTTTGAGAATAATGAAGTAGCAGTTTGTAGTTGATATCCACGGTTCGATATCCCTTGGATAACATGCCCTTGGTTGCGAAGCGTTTCGATCGCTTTCCAGACGGCAGCCCGGCTTACCCCCAATTGGTTGGCAAGTTGCTGCCCACTGAGGTGTATATCTCTATTTTGGGCAAGCAGGTGCAGTAATTTTTCAGTATTAGTCATAATACATAGATGGTAGAGATGAGAATCTCAATTGTCAACCTATCATCTGTTTACAATGAATATCTTGTATGGTATTTTCTGCCCATGAAACAAAAACGACTTATTCTAACTTCGCTATTCAGCGCTTTAATTATAGTTGGGGCATACCTACGGTTCCCCCTTCCTCCGGTTCCCATCACTCTGCAAACTATGTTTGTCATTCTTTCCGGTTTTCTCGGGGGGCCTGCAATCGCAATAAGCAGCACTGCTATTTATCTACTGCTAGGGGCAATTGGGTTGCCTGTATTCAGTAGCGGTGGGGGGTTAGGCATACTGCTTGGGCCAACAGGCGGATTCTTGGTCGGTCTGCTTCCCGCTTCCTTGATTGCAGGATTTGCGGGCAGGTATGCCAAGAAGGAAGAACATCCTAGAATCTACATGGTTCTCTGTTTGGTATTAGGGCTCGTTGCAAGCGCTGTTGTGTACTTATGCGGAGTACCTTACTTGAAATATTCAGCCAATCTCGCGTGGTCTGCCGCTTGGAAGGCAGGAATGCTGCCGTTCATCCCAGGGGATCTTCTCAAACTTTTGGTAGCCACCCAACTTGGACGAACTTTTCATAAGAGGATTGCACAGTTTATCGGTTAAGTTATTGCATAAAAACCCAGAAGAACCGTATGGTATGACTATGAAACAGTGCAAAGAACATGAATTCGATGCTTCAGCATACGTCGAACCCTTTTATAAAACATTTGACAGGGTTGCAGGAAATGCAAACTTTCATGGATTGAAACCCTTGCCACAGATGATGACCATTGGTGATATTGCTAATGAATTTCTGGAACTCATGTTTCCCGGGCGTTGTGGTCGCGATAGAGCTGAAATGTCATTGCAGCAGATTATAAGTAATCAACTTACCGAAGTTTGTTCATTATTGAAAAACCAGATATTCCTGGCCTACCGGTATGACAACCCTTCATTGGATGAGTGTGGTGCAAATGATCTTGCCGACTCTACCGTACAAAAACTTTGCGTTTTACTCCCCCAAATTAGGCTAGACCTCAAAAAGGATGCAAGAGCAGCCTTTGACGGGGACCCGGCAGCTAAGAATATTCGGGAAGTAATACTCTCCTACCCTTGTATCAAGACGCTTACGACACACCGTATTGCACATGAGCTTTTCAAGATGGATGTCCCTCTCATTCCTAGGATGTTCAATGAATATGCCCACAAGGAAACGGGGATTGATATACATCCCGGAGCCCAAATCGGAAATTCCTTTTTCATCGACCATGGAACCGGTGTGGTAATCGGGGAAACCACCGTAATTGGGAACAATGTGAAGCTCTATCAGGGCGTAACCCTTGGAGCTTTGAGTTTCCCAAAGGATGCATGCGGAGCGTTGGTCAGGGGAGCAAAACGCCACCCGACCATCGAAGACAATGTCACCATCTACTCCAATGCCACTATTTTGGGGGATATCACTATCGGAAAGAACGCCGTGGTCGGTTCTAACGTCTGGATAAAGGAATCTGTACCGGCTAATACGATGGTCAGTATCCAAGAACCGGAGATTACCGTACGCCCCTTACGTAAAAAGACTACTTGAACTTAAGCATGTCCAAGTTGGTATTCAGTAGTGCCAATCGGAGGTGATCCACCCATTCTCCATTACGATACAGATATCCTCGGGCAATGCCTTCAGACAAAAAACCCAGTTTAGCAGCCAATGCCAAGCTGGGTATATTTTGTTCTTGGATGTGAGCTTCAATTCGGTGCATGCCAAAGGTGTTGAATGCATATGCTATCGTACTCCCCACAGCCTCGGTACCAAAGCCCTGACCCTGCAACTCAGGTTCAACACTATAACCAATTTTTGCCGACCGAAAGATTCCCCAAACCATCTGATTCAAACTCACCGTAGCAACGATGTGATTACTTTGCCCTTTGGCGAAGAACAGCAAGGGAAGCATCTTCGCTTGTTGATATAACATCTGTTGACGGTCACAGACATCCTTGAACGATGCCAAAGTGTAGTAACTGTCTACTTGTGGAACGGAATAGGGAGCAAAAGCCTTCCTATTCCGTTTTTCATATGCAAGATAGGCACTTGCAAGGTTTTCGTGCACTACGTAAGCTTGTAGACGTTCAGTGCAGAACAGACTCTTCATTGCAAACAAACTCCATCATATTGCCTTTCTCAGGAAGGGCACTGAATGAACCGCTTACCAACATTCCCTCTTTCGCAAAGGGAGGAGCATTAAGCACCTTGACATCAAGATAATTTGAGGAGAGACCGTACCAGTACCCTCCCTTTCTCTTTTGAAGGATAACTTCAGCCTTTTTGCCTACTTGCCTTCGTTTATAGGCATCATGCAATGTTTTTGAGAGATTTCTTAGTTCCAAGGCCCTTTCATCGCGAATTTTTTCCGGTACGCGATTCTTTGCATGAAAAAGCGGGGTATCTGGACGCGGAGAGAACGGGAAAACATGAAGCATGGAAAATCCTTGGTCGATAATAAACTGCTTGGTTTGCTCAAAATCTTCGTCAGTTTCCCCAGGAAGTCCCGTGATGATATCGGCAGCCAAAAAGGGGTCATCCTTTGCACTTTTCAATGCTTCCAAAATTTCTGAGAGCTGGGCGATCGTGTAGTGTCTATCCACTAGTTGCAGTACTTTGTCACTGCCACTCTGCACCGGAATATGAAAATGCGGTTGCATCCTATGATCCTGCAAAGCCTTCAGGAGCCGTTCATCAATATGATCAGGTTCCATTGAACTGAGCCTCAATCTAATATTTTGGGAGAGGGAAGAGAGCAACAGTTCCAACAAGCCCCCAAGGCCATCCTTCTCATGGTCATACATGGTGAGATTCACCCCTGTGAGCATAATCTCCTGAAAACCAGCATTTTCAAGCTCCAGAGCACGCTGAACCACTGTTTCGGGAGCAAGACTTACAGCCTTGCCACGGGCAACATGCACCCTGCAATAAGCGCAACTATTATCACAACCATCTTGGATTTTCAAATAGGCACGACTGTGGTACGAAAAAGAAGCTGCATCATAATCGAATACGGAGGCCTTTCCGTCACTGAAGGATGTACATCCTTGGGCAAGGCTCATACCTGCGACTAAAGAAGCCTTCAGATGGGCTGAGAGCTTTAAGAGATGGGCTTTTTTCTCCAAGGGAACCACAATTACGTTTTCGCTTAATTCTTTGAGTTCTTCTTCATTAACCTGTGCATAACATCCGGTGGCAAGGGTAACTGCGTCCTTGGCAAATTTGCGAATCATCCGACGGGCTTTCTGCTCCGCCTTGCTGGTTACCGTACAGGTATTCACAATATATAGGTCTGCACCTTGGTCTTCAGTAACCACGGTGAAACCTTCCTTGGAGAATGAATCGGCAATCGCTTCACTTTCGCACTGATTCAATCGGCATCCCAAGGTATATACACAAACATTCACTACAATTCCTCCTGCTTTTTGAGGACCTCCATAACGGTATCGAGGGCTCCTCGAAGCCCCATGCGCATCTGTTTGGCATATGGATTGTAGCGCTGCAAATCATAGAAGAGTTGCATCGGATCATTACAAGTCTGTTCAACTACCGTCATTAGGGACCTATATCCCTTGGTTGCAAGTTGGGTATCACCAAGGGAAAGTTCAGAGAGGGTGCGTCCAACGAAGTGAGTAATACCCTGTGACCATGCCGCTTCGCGGTCGTGCTGGTCACAGCTCATGCGTAATACCTGCAGTTTCCATGAAGAAAATTCGGAAACCCACCATTCAAGAGTCTCTGGTTTGCAATTAACTGGACATATAACCAATGGTAGACCGGAAACTCCGTTCTTCGCAGAGTCAGGACCAAACATGGGATGGGTTGCAATCGTCTGAACTGTTTCAGGTAACAACTTACGCATTAAATCAGCTGGATACAGTTTGACTGAACAAGTATCCATGACAACCGTGTGTTCACCAATTCTGGATGCAGTCTGTGAAAGTACATCTTTGAATGCACTTATGGAAACACAATAGAACAGGGCGGAACACCCAAGGACTTCTTCTTCAGTCCCGAGTTTCACCCCGTCAGGTACAACTTTGTTTCGTCTACTATATCCGATCACTTCAAATCCATGATCAGCTAAGGTCTTGGCCCAGAACGAACCAAATCGTCCCAAACCATACACTCCAATGCGCATGCTCTCTTTCATGAACCGCATTGTACTGAAAAGCAAACAAACGAGCAAGAAGGAAGCAGTGCATGCTACTTTTCTAAGCTAAACGAACGTGGTACACTTCGCGCATACAATATTCAATTCTTATCGGTCAAGGAGCAGAACCATGACGTTTGCAGAAAAAATGAAGGCCCAAGCTATTGCGGCCAACAAAAATCTTGTCCTAGCTGAAGGTACGGAACTCAGAACCATTCAGGCTGCACGCAAGATTATCGATGGAAAATTGGCTAAATCAGTTATGCTGGTTGGAAATACCAATGCAGTAAAGGAAGCCGCCGCTTCAGTTAACACTTCTTTGGATGGAATCACCATCGTGGATCCTGAAAAAAGTGAAGACAGAGCTGCTTTCGCTCAAGAATACTATGAACTGCGCAAAAAGAAAGGCATGACCGAGGAGCAGGCAAACGAGGGTATCGTAGAACCACTTCGCTGGGGTGCTATGATGGTTCGCATGGGAAAGGCCGATGCCATGGTTGCTGGTGCCGAAAACACCACAGGAAATGTTCTTCTTGCTGCATTCCATATCATTAAGACCAAGCCTGGTATCAAATATGCTTCTTCCTGTTTCGTTATGGCAACTGACAAGGAAGAATACGGTGCAAACGGCTCATTCATCTTTGCTGACTGTGCCACCATCCCCAACCCAACCGCTGAACAGCTTGCAGAAATTGCAGAAGCATCCGCTTTGTCCTGTAAGACTTTCTTGAACGTTGAGCCAAGAGTGGCTATGCTCAGCTACTCCTCAAAGGGCTCAGCAAAAGGCGATTTGGTAGACAAGGTTGTAACTGCAACCAATATGGTGAAGGAAAAACTTCCTGAACTGAAACTTGACGGCGAATTGCAGCTTGATGCAGCAATCGTACCCAGTGTTGCAAAGAGCAAGGCTGCTGGTTCCTCCGTTGCAGGTACTGCCAACACCTTGATTTTCCCTGACCTCCAGGCAGGAAACATCGGATACAAATTGGTACAGAGACTTGCTGGTGCTGAAGCATATGGTCCAATTCTCCAGGGCTTCGCAAAGCCGATCAGCGATCTCAGCAGAGGATGTTCTGTTGATGATATCGTCATCACCAGTGCCATTACCCTCGCACAGGCCGCTGCCAACTAAAAACAGCACAACAAAGTATAATTACTTTAAGGGCAGGAAAAATTAGCTTTCCTGCCCTTGCTTTCTATGTAGGTTTTCGCTACCATTGCCACGGCTTAAAGGACCATGAGGGCATGCTCAGTACAAAGTTTCCAAATCTGCTAGATCAATCGCGTTCTCCCCGAACCGTCATTTGGGCTTTGGCTTGGCCTACGATTTTAGAACAGTTGCTACAAGTCACTGTCACCTATGTCGACTCTGCCATGGTAGGTTCACTCGGTGC
>QJZS01000199.1 GCA_003247345.1 Spirochaetales bacterium | reverse complement strand
CGATCCTACCATCCTCCAAGCGGCAAGGACACTGGGTATCCCAGAGCATAGGATTTTCTTCCGTATTATGCTCGGTATGGCAAAGCCAGGCATCCTTGGGGGGACTGTACTGGGTTTTTCCCGAGCCCTTGGGGAGTTTGGAGCTACGCTCATGATAGCCGGCAATATCCCCGGCCGTACGCAAACAATACCGATAGCCATCTATTTCGCCTCTGAAGGCAACAACATGGAGCAAGCCTATTTCTGGGTCGCTCTGATCGTGTTGATCTCTTTCTCCGTCGTCGTTCTGCTAAACACCACCTCAAGGAGCACCAAAGCATGAGTCTTGAGCTGGATATAAAAAGTTCATTCAAGAACTTCAACCTTGAGGTCTCCTTTTCTGCAAAGGAAGAACGTGTGGGTATTCTTGGGGCCTCAGGCTGCGGCAAGAGTATGACACTTAAGAGTATTGCAGGCATCGAAACCCCGCAAAAAGGACGAATTGTCATTAACGGAGAGACGGTCTTCGATACCGATAAGCGCATTGACCGCAAACCACAACAGCGTAAAGCTGGCTATTTGTTTCAGTCCTATGCCCTCTTCCCTCCGCTCACTGTTGCACAAAACCTTGAGCTAGCGTGCTCTGGGTTATCTAAAACCGAGTTACAAGCAACCATTGCCAAATTGCTCGATCGTTTTGAGCTTGGAGGGTTGGCAAACAGGTATCCTTCCCAACTCAGCGGTGGACAGCAGCAACGGGTAGCCCTAGCCAGAATGCTTGCATCAAAGCCCAACATCATTCTTCTCGATGAACCATTTTCTGCCCTCGATGCCTACCTCAGAAGACAGGTCGAGGACGAACTCTCCAAGACCTTGGAAAAACAATTCGAGGGAACCATCCTACTGGTATCACATGACAGGGATGAAGTCTTCCGCTTTTGTGATCGGGTCATTATTATGGATGGAGGGGCCATAGTCCGCGAAGGCAGAAAGGAAGATGTCTTTGATGACCCCCAAACGGTAGCAGCTGCTCGATTAACAGGATGCAGAAATATGGAACCGGCCATGAAGGTCGGAGAGCATAAAATAGCAATTCCTTCTTGGGGTTTGATCCTGGACACAGAGAAACCTGTACCTGATTCACTTACCCATGCGGGAATCCGCTCACAGAACATCAGGGAAAAGCAACAGGGTGACTACGTCAACTGCTTCGATTTCAGCATAGAAAGAAGTAGTGAAAGTGCCCATACGATGACAGAGCATCTTACAGCGATGACTGTGCGTGGATATGCAGGCGGCAGCCGAGATGAAAGAAAAGCCCTCCTCCACGAAGGAGGAGAGCCTCTTGATACAAGAGAAAAGATTACCTACTGCCTTCCGGCAAAAGACATCCTTCTCTTAAGCTAATTTATGCAATAAGGAATTCTTCAGCAGGTTTACCTTCTTCCAGTGCGTCGAGTATCTGGTCGATAACTTCTTCGCTTTCTACATGGCCATACCACCAGTTTTCAGGATATACGATCATGGCTGGACCACGGTCACATACTTTCATACAACCGGTTGTGGAAACAACCACATCGGCCAGACCTCTGTCGGAAAGCTCCTGTTCGAGGTACTGCAAAAAGTTTGTGGACCCCTTCTTATGGCAAATACCCTGGGGCTCCCCTGTCATACGAAACGATGCACAGACAAAAATATGATGCGCTGGTTTTTTCACGGTTTTTCTCCTTCCTGTAATTTAAAGAGGCTTCTGCCTGCTTCTGTTTTTTATGCACAACCTTGGCCGGTACCAGAACAGGCTGCGCCTTTACCGCAGAGACCTGCAGTTTTCTGGTAGACCTTCGGCAGTTCATTACCGGTAAGCAATGACTTGGCGGCATCGTCGATCAAGCACTGGGCTGCTACGACGGTAATACCACGGTCGGTGAGGATCTTCTCTGGAGCAGGTCCGAAACCTCCGCTGAGGATGGTGAAACAGTCAGAGAATGTCTTTGCCATCTCCTCCCAACGGTCATCACCACTTCCTGAATGAGGAGTCTTTCTTCTTTCGATCAATTGGACAGCTCCATCGACCAAACCAAACACCCACAACTGGGAAGCTTCGCCAAGGTGCTGGTTGACAAACAACCCCTCCTTGGAGGCTACGGCCACATATGGTTTGGTCTTGCTTGGTGTGTTTCTGCTGGCTTCATCCAGTAATCTCTGGACTTCCAATGAGTTCTGTTGACCTAAAAGGCCAACTGCATCGGCACGACAGCGTGCACAATGGCTCATCTGATTGATATGTTTGCCGACCACCAGTCTCAGTTCCTGCATGAATGCAGGTTCTGGAGCAGGCAATTCCCCAAAAGGAGTACCTTCGACTTTCATCAAAGGAATACAGTTCTGCACATCAGCACCCAGCTTGGATACATATTCAGCAATGGCCGGAACATGGTGGTCGTTAATCGTAGGAATTACTACGGTATTGATCTTTACGATCATGCCGGCTTCTTTCAGCTCCTTGATCGCCTGAGTCTGTTTCTCAAGCAAAACCTTTGCGCCTTGCACGCCTCTATAGACATGATAGCCATCACGAATCCAGGCATACACCTTGGCTCCGATCTCCGGATCAACAGCGTTTACCGTAATGGTAACGTGTGATACGTTCAGCTCCTTCAACCTCTGGGCGTAACCGGGGAGGTTAAGTCCATTGGAAGAGAGGCACAAAAGTTTATCGGGGAATTCCTTGTGAACCAACTCAAGGGTTGCCAAGGTGCGCTCAGCATCGGCGAAGGGATCGCCGGGGCCAGCAACACCAAGAACCGAAATATTGTCCACACGGTCCAAGACTGCCTGTACATAGCTGGAAGTCTGCTTGGGAGTAAGCACCTTCGTGGTTACGCCCGGACGACTCTCATTCACACAATCGAATTTACGGTTGCAGAAATTGCATTGGACATTGCAACTAGGGGCGATAGGAAGATGGATTCTTCCCTGTGTGTGTCGTGCATCAGAATTGAAGCAAGGATGTTTTGATTTTTCCATTGTGCCCTCCAAGCATGTCAAATGTAGGTATATCCGCTGTGTGCCGCTTCTTGCTTTGCTTGCATGAGGGCATTACAGATTTCGTCGAAAAGGTGAAGTGCGCCACGATAGCCAAGGTGTAGCACCCGCTGTCCCCCGATTCGGTCATGGATTGGGAACGAACACCTCACATGGGGGATATGCAGGTTTCTTGCAAGGTAATATCCCTTGCTGTTGCCAATCACCAATTCGGGCTTGATACCACCAGCGAGTTCGAGCATCGTCTCAAAGTCGGTATCATCAAGGATCTCCTCGGGGGCTTCGCCATTGCGAACCAGTGCTTTGATCCTTTTCTTAAAGGATGCACTAGGCGCTCCGGTAGCAACCAAGGGAGTAGAAATTCCGATTTCATCAAGGAACGAGACCATTGCACAAACAAAATCCTCATCCCCATAGACGATGGCTTTCTTGCCTGAGCAATACTTGTGTCCATCGATATATGCATCAACCAGGCGAGAGCGAGCTTTCGCCCAATAGGTCGGCATCGGATTACCTGTTGCTTCTTCCAATGCTTCGAAAAAGCGGTCGGTCAGTTCAATACCGATCGGTAAATCCAGAGAATAAAGTGGGATATCGAATTCATTCTGAAGATAATATCCAGCATTCCGTTCCTGCTTTACAGCCTTTCCCAGATAGATGGTAGCTTCTGCTTTTCCCATTGCCTTAATATCAGCTACAGGTGTACCGCCCACCGGCATTTTTTGATAGTCTTCCCATGATCCACCATCCAGGCTCTCTGAATAATCGGGGAGCAAGGTATAGGAGAGACCGAAGGATGATAGAATGGCATGCAACTCTCTCAAATCCTCAGTTGATACAAATCCTGATATCAGATTGATCGCATTGCCCTTCTCTGCTTCAGGATCGGTAAGAGTCTTTACCAATGCCCAAAGAGCTTCATGGTACCCATCCATATGGGAGCCGCTGTAGCTTGGGGTTGCAGCATAAATGAGGGCCGGAGCATCTTCTCGGATTTTCTTGTACTCACTGATATACATATCCACATTGTCGCCGATGGTCTCGGACAAACAGGTAGAAGCAATCCCAACGACAGAGGGCTTATACTGACGAGTCACATTATCCAATGCGGTACTCAGGTTCTGCTTGCCGCCAAAAATAGCTGAAGTCTCAGTAAAGTTTGAGGAAGCAATATCAATGGGTTCACGGAAATGGCTAATGCCATAGCGACGGATATACGTTGCACATCCCTGTGATCCATGGATAAGAGGGATACAGCCCTCGACTCCCCTGAATGCAAAGCAGGCGCCAAGTGGGGCGCAAAGCTTACAGGAGTTTCTATTGGAAACATATGCATGGTTTGTTTCGAGTTTCAATGCTTCAGATCCCATCATACACCTCCTAGTCCTACGACTTGTTTCTCAGGCTCAGCTTTTGTAACTTTGCGGAGCTTGAGTCGGGCTGGGGAATAATTCCACACAGGGCTAGTCACTGAACGGTAGACTTCCTCTGCAAAATTTTTCATACCAACAAAGCCAGCCAACCCAATCTTTCGTTCATGGTTATGGTCACAGAAGGCAATGCCCATCTTGAAGGCAATCGGCCGTTCCTTGACACCACCGACCAGGAGGTCGGCACCCTTTTCCAAGATAAACTTGGAAAGTTCGAGGGGGTTGGTATCGTCACAAAGGATGGTTCCTTCGGTAGTAATCGATTTCAAATATTCATAGTCATCAGGGTTTCCAGTCTGTGATCCAACGACCACGGTTTCCATACCCATATGACGAAGTGCCTTTACCAAGGAGAAGGCTTTGAAAGATCCTCCAACATAAATGGCAGCTTTCTTACCGGTCAATTTCTTTCGATATTCAGCCAGTTCTGGAAGTAGGTTTGATACTTCGTCGTACACAAGCTTGCGGGTGTCTTCATCTACCTGAGGATCCTTGAAGAAATCTGCAACATCATACAGTGCCGAAGACATATCCTCTATACCAAAGTAGGAAACCCTGATAAATGGGATGTTGTATTTTTCTTCCATCATCTTGGCCAAATAGGTCATCGAGCCCGAACATTGGACTACATTCAACGACGCTCGGTGAGCACGTCCGATTTCATCGATTCGTCCATCGCCGGTGATACAGGAAACAACTTCAATTCCCATTCGGCGGTAATATTCCTTGATAACCCAGGTTTCACCTGCAAGGTTGAAATCGCCGAGGATATTGATGCTGATCTTTGATACGGGAGTACGATCATCTTTGCCTGTAAGTTTGAAAAGTGCTTCACAAGCAGCTTGATAACCGTCTTTCTTCGTACCCTTGAATCCTTCGGAATGTACAGGAAGGACTGGAATGCCCTTTTCTTTCTGTACTCGTTTGCAGACAGCCTCAACATCGTCTCCGATAAGTCCAACAATACACGTGGAATATACGAAGGCAGCTTTTGGTTGATAGCGATCAATAAGTTCGGTCAAAGCAGCGTACAGTTTTTTCTCCCCACCATAAATGACTTCTTGTTCGTTCAGGTCGGTGGAAAAACTCATGCGGTGCAATTCGGGTCCACTGGACATTGAACCACGGATATCCCAGGTATAGGCTGCACAGCCTATAGGGCCATGGATCAGATGCAAGGCATCAGTGATAGGATATAGCACAACCCGTGACCCACAAAATACACAAGCTCGTTGACTTACAGATCCAGCTGCGCTGGCTTTGTCACAAGCAAGTTCATAGGTATCTTTTCCGTTCTCGTATACTTGGTTTTTTCTTGATTCCAGTATTTCTATCATAGGTTGCACTCCCAACTGGGGAAGAAGGCCAATAGCCTTCTCCCCCCGATTACAATTACATGACCAACTCGAATTTCTCAGGCAGGGCATCTCTGTCCTGTCTATCCATGATGGTATCGAGCACCTGATCAAGAAGGTGTAATCCACCCCTGTACCCAGTTACCGGGAAGTAGGAGTGACCGATACGGTCATAGATAGGGAATCCGACGCGAATCAAAGGAATATCCATGTCTCTGGCGATGTACTTACAGTAGGTATTGCCGAAGATCAAATCTGGCTTGTCGTTCTGCAACAACTGGTGGAAGTAGAACATATCAGCCTGAGGTCCTGTCTTGACAATGACATCGTCGCCACAGATTTCCTTAATGCGCTTTTCGAATTTCGAACCAGGCTTGGTGCCACTGACCACATGCAGGACCTGCATATCATTCTCTTTACAGAACGCTGCAAGACCAAGCATCAAATCAGGATCACCAACCAACGATACCTTCTTGCCGGAGGTGTACTGGTTCATATCGAGCATGACATCGATGTATTTGCCTCGCTCAACCATCAATTCCGCAGGAACAGAAGCACCAGCAGCTTTTCTCAAAGCTTCGATAAAGGCATCGGTCGCACCTACTCCGATGGGAAGATCAAGCATTTCATATGGTACCTTCAATTTGGTATCGAGCAGCTTTGCAGCGGCCAGGGTTCCAACTCTACCCATTGCTATGGTTTTTGTTGAAGCGCCCATGCTCTTAATCCCTTCAAGAGGAGTTCCCCCCTTAGGATACATATGGAACTTTCCATCCATAGGTCCGTTCACTACATCGGACGTATCGGGCAGCATCACATATTTTACATCCATCAACTCGGCGATGTGCTTTATCTCGCTCATGTCACTCGGTTCTACAAATGATGGAAGCAGATTGATCTGCATTTTTTTCGTCTCGGTAGGCTCGGCAAAATTCTGAATAAAACTAGCCACCATGCTTGAATAACCGGTGATGTGGGAACCCTTAAAACTTGGGGTATTGGCATGAATGACCAACTTACCCTCAGGGATCTTTCCATCAGTCTTTGCCTTGTTGAGGATCTGAGTCAAATCATCTCCGATAACCTCAGAAAGACAGGTGGTATGTACTGCAATGATGTCAGGATCGTACAGGTTGAAGATGTTGGTGACAGCTTCCAGGACGTTTGCCTGTCCGCCGAACACTGAAGCACCTTCTGTGAACGAACTGGTTGTAGCCATGATCGGTTCTTTGTAGTGTCTGGTAAGAGCACTACGATGGTAAGCACAGCATCCCTGGGAGCCATGGCTGTGTGGAAGACAGCGATTGACTCCAAGAGCTGCATACATGGCACCTACCGGCTGACACGTCTTGGCTGGGTTGATGGTCAATGATGACCTTTCTTTTACTTCTTCTGGTGTATGGCGTAACAACATTTTTGCATCTCCTCGTATCAGGCGTTCCAGCCGTAAAGTCCAGAAAGCTCTGGGCTTGTTTCCCAAGGTGCCTTGGTCAGACCGAATACCTTGCTATGCACCAGCCTGTCTATTTCTTTATAGAAATTGATGGCTCCTTCAAACCCTGCGAACGGTCCCATGTAGTCGTAACTGTGCAGCTGCTTCATAGGGATACCCTGCTTTTGCACAACATACTTCTCTTTGATACCGGCACAGATGATGTCCGGGTGCATGTGCTCGATCAACTTCTCAAGCTCATAATGGTTGAGATCGTCAATGACCAATGCCTTGTTTTCCATATCACCCATCATGCCTGTGTAATCTTCAAAGGCAAAACCATCTTTCTTGAACTGCTCCATCTCAGCATCGCTCTTTCGCTGTTTATAGCGCTCGGGGTCAGCAGTAACAGTAAGTTCTTCGATGTTACGGGAATCGGCGTCAACAACGATTGATGGCATCACCTTTCTACCTTCATAGTCATCGCGGTGGGCGAATTCATAGCCAGCTGCTATGGTCTTCATCCCGATCTCAGCGAAAAGTTCCTGGTAGTGGTGGGCTCTTGAGCCACCTACGAACAATGCTGCAGTCTTGCCTTCGCAACGGGCTTTCACCTCATCACGTACAACCTTGACTTTGGCCATCTCTTCATCAATGACTTTCTGAGTCTGTGCAATCAAATCCTTGTCCCCGAAGAACTGAGCGATCTTCAAAAGAGACTTTGCTGTGGCATCTGCACCGATGAAGTTGATCTTGAACCAAGGTATGCCATATTTGGTTTCCATCATCTCAGCCAAGTAGTTGATTGAGCGGTGGCACATAACCGTGTTCAGGTCTACCGTGTGGGCACTTACGAATTCCTGATAGTTTGAGTTACCACTGAATGTGGAGTGCAAGGTGAGTCCGCACTTCTCAACCACGCGTTCAATCTCGAATGCATCACCACCAATGTTATATTCACCAAGAATGTTGAATCGGAATTTTCCTTCCTTTGGGGTGTCATCCAAGCCGACAACATCGGTAAATACCTTGTTGTTCGCAACGTGGTGACCAGCAGATTGGCTTACACCTTTGTACCCTTCACAAGAGAATCCGAAGATATTGATATGTGGGTATTTGGCTTCCATCTCTCTTGCGACAGCGTGCACATCATCACCGATAAGTCCGACTGGGCAGGTGGAGAAAATTCCGATGGCTTTTGGATTGAATAAGGCGACGGCCTCGTCAATGGCAGCCTTAAGTTTTTTCTCTCCACCGAAGATAATCTCTTCTTCCTGCAAGTCGGTAGACATCGCATACGGCATATAGTTTGCTGAGGTTTCAGTTTCAGGTCTTGTCTGGTTACGTCTGGTAAGCCAGCTATAGAAACCACAGCCAATAGGTCCATGAGTGATCTGCAAGATATCTCTTGTAGGACCAAGTACTACCCCTTTACACCCTGCATACGAACAACCGCGCATTGTAAGGATACCAGGTGTAGTTCTCGTATTGGCATGGATCTGGGGGACATCCCCATTATCATCAATATTATTGATGACAATCTGCCGGCTTCTTTTCTTTTTCAGCTTGGATGGATACTTTTCAAGTATTTCCGCCTTGAAGTCTTCCTCCATACCAGGTGTATATTGGTCTTCCATACTTTATTCTCCTATTCGTCCAAGGTCTCGTCGCCAACTTCACCAGTTCTGATACGGATTGAATTGGCTACTGGCATGACGTAAATCTTGCCATCTCCAGATTTGCCGGTATGATTCGTATCCATAATGACTTGGACAACCTTCTTTACCAATTTGTCAGGTATAACAAGGGTCAACATGCGCTTGGGAAGGAGCCTTGAAGCATCTCCCAGCTCATCTGCAACATCTTCGTACTCAGATTCCGCGCCACCAACAGGAAGCAATTCCACTGCTTCACCGCTACGATGCAAGCACTCCTTTGCATGCAAAGAAGTAATCCCGGCAGCAGCAAGTGCACGCTTTGTCTGGTTCATCTTATTCATTCGGATGATTGCCGTAACTTCTTTCATGCTACTCCTCCTGGGAAGTTTCTTTTACTCCAGAACTGACGGTATACATTTCAACGACAGGGCTGACGAAGATTTTTCCATCACCATAGGCTCCCTTGGAACCTGTACGAGCTTCTTCGATAATGGTCTTGATGACCAATTCCTTGTCTTTTTCTTTGACGACCATCATCAACAGTTCTTTGTGTACTTCGTCATAAGTGACATCACCAATCTTGATTCCGCGCTGTTTACCACGTCCTGAAACATTCATGCGAGTAACTGAGGGGAATCCCTGTGCCATAAGGCTTGCCATGACCGAATCGGTTTTTTCGGGTCTGAGAATTGCTCTGATCATTACCATTTTGTAATCTCCTTGTGGGGTATATCTCGTCAGTCGGCAATGCCGAATTCCATGAGCAGTTGTTCCAATTCCTCAATTGCCAGTGGCGTGGGAATGACAAACTTGTCGTTCTCTTCGATAGCCTTTGCCAAAGCACGATATTCAGAAGCCTGAGCAGCAGTATCATCGAATTCGATGACAGTCTTTTTGTTGATCTCAGCTCTCTGTACCATGTTGTCACGTGGAACGAAGTGGATCATCTTGGTACCAAGCTTTGCAGCCAATGCCTCGATGAGTTCTGCTTCACGGTCAACTTTGCGGCTGTTACAGATAAGTCCACCAAGGCGGACGGTACCGGCTTCTGCAAATTTCATGATACCTTTACAGATGTTGTTCGCTGCGTACATAGCCATCATTTCACCGGAGCAAACGATGTAGATTTCATCAGCCTTTCCATCACGGATAGGCATTGCGAATCCACCACAGACAACGTCACCAAGAACATCGTAGAAGGTGTAGTCCAACTTGTACTGCTCGTCGAAAGCACCAAGCTGCTCGAGAAGGTTGATGGAGGTGATGATACCGCGACCTGCACATCCAACACCTGGCTCCGGTCCACCGGATTCAACACAACGTGTGTTCTTGTAGCCAACTTTTACTACATCTTCGAGATCAAGGTCCTCACCTTCCTGACGAAGTGTATCTAGAACCGTCTTCTGGGAGAGCCCACCGAGCAGCAGTCTGGTTGAATCTGCCTTGGGGTCACACCCAACTACCATCATGTTCTTTCCCATTTCGGCAAAGGCTGCAACAGTGTTCTGTGTTGTAGTGGACTTACCGATTCCACCTTTTCCATAGATTGCAATTTTACGCATGGTTTTCTCCTAATCCTGGTTTCTCAGATTCCATTTTCCTGATGAGCCATTACATGCAATCTGCGTGCCAATATTCTGTTTTCTTAAATTTATTAATCATATTATTCTTTACATTATAATGATATAATTTATTT
>QJZS01000197.1 GCA_003247345.1 Spirochaetales bacterium | reverse complement strand
ATCTTTCCATCGTACATATAGACCACATGATTGGATACATCCCTGGCAAAGGCCATTTCATGGGTTACCACCAGCATGGTAGTTCCTTCCTTGGCAAGAGCCTTCATGACATCCAATACTTCTCCAACCATTTCAGGATCGAGTGCGCTGGTAGGTTCATCAAAGAGCAGGATTTCCGGCTGCATAGCCAGTGCACGGGCAATGGCGACACGTTGTTTCTGTCCTCCTGAAAGCTGTTGTGGCTTGGCATTCACATAGGAAGCCATCCCAACTTTTTGCAGGTAGTACATAGCCGATTTAAAAGCTTCTTCCTTGGACTTTTTCAGGACTTTTATCTGTCCAACCATGCAGTTGCTCAATACCGTGTGATTGTTGAACAGGTTGAAGGATTGGAACACCATCCCTACCTTCGAACGGTATTTTGACTCATCGACCTGATCGTCTAAGATATTCTCCCCATGGAAGAAAATTTTTCCCGAAGATGCAGATTCCAATAAGTTTATGCAACGAAGTAGCGTTGATTTTCCAGAACCGGAAGCCCCTATGATTGAGGTAACGTCTCCTGTACGGACTTTGAAGTCAATGTCTTTCAATACAAGATTGGTTCCAAATGATTTGGATAGATGTTCTATTTTCAAAATCTCGCTCATCAACTTCTCCTCGTAGTATTGGGATTGCGTTTGAACCGTGTAAGCCCACTGGTGAATGTCAGTGTGTCGGTAGTGGCAAGGTCGAAGCTATCAGGTCCATCCATCTTGCTCTCAATCCACAACAGGATCCGTGAACAGGTAAAGGTGAGGATGAAATAGATGATCAAAGTAACCGTTGCTGCTTCGAAGTAAGTATACAAAGCGCCCGAGATACTCTTGAAGGTGAAGAACAACTCAACAGTCCCAATGATGGAAAGAACACTGGTATCCTTGATGTTAATGATCAAGTTATTGCCGATCTGGGGCATGATATTACGCAACGCTTGGGGAAGAATGACATGAAGCATCGTTTGGAAGTGATTCATTCCAATAGCTTTTGCCCCTTCAGTCTGTCCGACATCGACAGATAAAATACCGCCACGAACAGTTTCGGCCATGTAGGCACCGGTGTTGATGGAAACAATCAGGATGGCTGCTTGCCACATACCAAGATTAACCCCAAACACCTGGCTTACACCATAGAAGATGAAGGCTGCTTGCAACATCATCGGAGTTCCACGGAATAATTCCACATACCCGGTAAGAATCAACTTGCATGCTTTAATCAAAACTTTGTAAACCACATTGTCTTTCTTTTTAGGTTCAATGGTTTGCACGATTCCGACAGCGAACCCAATCAGACATCCAAGGAAGGTGCTGATGAGTGCTATCGCCATAGTAGTAGCGGCCCCTTTTGCAAGAGAGCCGCTATACTCATGAAAAATGTAAATCATCCTTTGCAGGAAGTTCATTTCAGATATGGACATTAATTATAATTCCTTTCTATTACTTGGACAAAGGCTGCACGGAAATAGCTTCTTCCATCATAGAATTGAAGTCCTTGACGGTAAGAGTTGACAATACTTCATTGATTGCTTTGGTCAATTCAGGATTCTTCTTGGAAACAGAAATTCCGATATTGATTTCTTCAGCACTTACCTTGAAGTCATCGTTGGAACCTGCGAAATCAAGAATTTTCATGGTTGGGTATGCAACTAAGGCAGCCTTGGCAGTCGGCATATCGGTACAGATGTAATCGACACGCTTGCTGTTCAGTGCTACGAGCATTGCAGGTGCAGATTCCTGTGCAGGAAGAATGTTTGCATTGGGAATCTGGGGAAGGCACACATCATACCAAATGGTTCCAAGCTGGCTGGTGGAAGTTCCTCCTGCCAAATCTGAGATACCTTTTGCAGAAGCATATTTGCTATCCTGGTTGGTAAGACAAACGATAGATGCATAATAGTATGGGGTAGTGAAGTCAACCATTTGTAGACGTTCTGAAGTGATGGACTGTCCGGCGATTACACAATCAACAGTTCCTGACTGTACTGCAGGTACCAGGGAATCCCAGTCAAGCTTCATGATCTGGAGTTCATAACCGAGCTTTTCAGCGATCAGCTTAGCCATCATGACGTCATATCCATATGCATAATCAGATGATTTGACAATAGGCACTGCGCCATTTGCATCAGTGGTTTGGGTCCAGTTATAGGGGGCATACCCACATTCCATAGCAACTTTGAGAATTTTAGCATCAGAAGCAGAAGCTTCCTTAGAACCTTGGGCAACGAGTGCACCTGTCAAACAAATGAGCAAAACCAGCATCAAAGCGAGAGTCTTTTTCATATGATCCTTCCTTTAGGTATGATAGGGATGAAAATTTTCATCCTAAAAACTGCTAGGAAGGATACATCGTTTATTTAATTAGTGTCAATTTGTTAAAACTTTTTCTTATTTGTTATAGCAATAACAGATATTAGAATATGTCTAGTTTTTACAGTGGTGAATCACTTTTCACGCTTCCAAGACCAAGAATAAGGTTGTGAGACTACACCTTTATGTAGTTTTTACTTCTGACTTGGTTTGACCTGAGTCGCATGATTATGTGGTTGTGTACTCCTATCCATTGTACAGCAATCAAGGCGTTGACCACCAAAACTCTTTTCGTTTGCTGCAGCCATTCTTTCCAAATATCGGTTCCACTTCCGCTTTAAATTCTTAAACATGGTTGCACATCTCCTCGTTGTAGACCATATAAATAGAATAATTCCTACTAGAAAACTATCCTTTACTATTTACTGTATACCCCCCATGGGTATAATTGTCAGTATATCTTAGTGAAATAGTGGGAAAAAGTTTTAAATATTTTAAGTATTTTGAAAGATCTTTGATTTG
>QJZS01000113.1 GCA_003247345.1 Spirochaetales bacterium | reverse complement strand
CAGTTTGCACAGTTTCTTCCAATTTCAGAGATTCCAGCCAAGGTAAGAAAGAACTGGTCTTTTTCGTTTTCTTATAGGTTGCAAAATACGATTTGGCGAACAGCAGTCCTTCCATGATAAAGATCAAATCTGCTTCGTCCTTCTCTGATATGAACCAAGGAACCTTGTATTCCAATTTACTTCTGAACTGGGGATACGTACCATCTTCAAACGTGACTTCACTTTCCTTGACTGCTGTCTGTTCTCGAGCCTCAAGTTCATCAAACTCTGCATTCAAAATGCCGATCAGACATTCCTGTCCTTGCTGGAGATCAAAATAATCCAAATCCGAGGAATCTTCTTCCAAGGAGAGCGCAAGGTAGCCGGTAAGGCCCTTTTCCCCTCGATAGGCTGCAAAGGCATTGTTTACTATGGAAATATAGTAAGGAACCTTTTCCTCTGTAAGGATGCAAATAAGATCATTTTCGGAAAATACACTATCAATTTCTGCTTCTTGGTACTTTTTGGCTAAGGCATACAAGGTTTGATGTTTCATGGTAGTACTATACAGCAATACGTTCAGTTGTCCAATGTTATTCAGTCCGGAAAAAAATATGCCCATTTTCCAAACCATCTTGGAAAATGAGCATAAAAGGAAGGGATATATTGTTACCTAACGTTGGGTCAGGATTGCTTTTAAATCTGATGAGCTGATGTACTGGGCTTCATAGGTTGCATTATATCTGCTCAATTGGTTCACAAAGGCTCTCATATGATTCTCTGATCCCCGTAAAAGATTTGAATAGACATACGTGGTAATCTCATCATCAGTATTTGCTGCCAAGTATTTTTGTAGATCACTGATATCCAAATCCTCAATGGTTGCTCCGACGATGTAGGCATCTGTGATGGATTTGCTTCCTTGCGCTACCAAATCAGTATAGAGCTTTGCCAGTTCTGGGTTTGTAAACACCCCTACTTCCACGTTCGCAAAAGCATCTTGTGAATCGGGACCCAGTAACAATGCAAACACTTGGTCCATGTGCTGCTGTTCTGCATTTGCAATGTTGTAAAACACCCTCGATCCCCATTGTTCATACAAGGCAATATACACATCTCTTGCAAGTTTCTCTTCTTCAAACATGTAGAGGCTGCCATCGGTTGTAATTTCCTCTGTGGCGGTGGGAGTATTCATCAACTCCGAATACGGTTGAGCCGAAAGAGTGAACCCGGTTAATAAGATTACTAAGACTGTTACGATATAAGCTTTACGCATATTGGACTCCTTTATCTTTTGATATGCCTAGTATGGGAACAGACTATTCAAATCATAAGGACGTCAGATAAAGGTTAGGTAAAGAAAAAGAGGGGCAAGAAAAATCTTGACCCTCTCTTATATGTTTTATGGAAATGTTTAGCGTTGTACGCGTCCGCTTCCATCACCTTTGCAAAGTGCTTCGACTTCTGCTTTGGTGCTGAGATTGAAGTCTCCATCAATAGAGTGCTTCAAGGCAGAGGCAGCAACTGCGAAGTTGATTGCATACTGCTCGTCATCACCGTACTCACTGAGGCCGAATATAATGCCGGCTGAGAAGGAATCTCCACCACCAACGCGGTCGATAATATCGGTAATCTCGTAATGTCTGGAAAGATAGAAACCGCTCTTGCCGCTTAAAGCTGCACTCCAACCGTTGTGGTCGGCACTCTTACTCTCACGCAGGGTAACAGCAACAACTGAGACATTGGGGAACTGGGCTTTTACTTCCGCAGTCAAATCCTTGTAGACGTCAGTATCCAACTCGCCGCTGGTAACATCGACCTTGGCTTCAATACCAAGACACTTTTGGATATCTTCCTCATTTGCGATAACAACATCAGCAAATTGGGTAAGCTCACGCATTACCTCGACAGCTGTTTTTCCATATTTCCAAAGCTTCTTTCTATAGTTCAAATCGATGGAAACAGTGGCTCCAGCTTTTTTTGCTTCCTGCATGGCGAGCAGACAGCTGTCTGCTGCATCCTGGCTGATAGCCGGAGTAATACCGGTCACATGCAACCATTCGGCATCTGAAAGAATTGCTGCAAAATCAAAATCAGAAGGTTTGCTGATGGCAATGGAGCTTTCTGCGCGATCATATACGACACTGCTTGGTCTCTGGTTTGCACCAGTTTCCAAATAATAAATACCTACGCGACCATCTTTGGTTCTCTTGATAGCGGAAGTATCAACACCATATTTACGAACTTCACGAACAGCTGCTTCACCAATAGCATTGGCAGGAAGTGCTGTTACAAAACGGGAATCCTTTCCAAACAATGATAGAGAGACTGCAACGTTAGCCTCGCCACCACCGAAAGTTGCTTCTAAAGACGGTGACTGGAAAAATCTCTCATGTCCAGGTGACTTAAGCCTCAACATAATCTCACCGAATGTTACAAATTTCTTACCCATACAAGCCTCCAATATATTTTTATATAGGAACAGTAATATCCTCTTGATATTTGGAATCATAGAAGGTATGCTGATGTCTGTCAATAATATTTTGAAACAACGTTTCATATTTGAAATATCATAAGGAGTGAATACCATGCACGAAGCACTGTTTGAACAAATTCACACGATCGGACTGGTTCCTGTCGTAAAGATCGATGACGCAGAAAAGGCAGAAGGGCTCGCCGGAGCACTGATCGCAGGCGGACTTCCCTGCGCAGAGGTGACCTTCCGCACCGCAGCAGCCGAGGAAGCCATCAAGCGCATCTCCAAGGCATATCCGGAGATGCTCGTTGGAGCCGGAACGGTGACCAACCTCGACTTCGCCAAGAAGGCCGTGGCCGCAGGCGCACGCTTCATCGTATCCCCGGGCTTCAACCCCACCGTCGTCGACTGGTGCATC
>QJZS01000165.1 GCA_003247345.1 Spirochaetales bacterium | reverse complement strand
TCCTGAGCTCTAGTAGTTTTGTAGGGAGTGGCAGTTAATAGACTAAGAAAATGAAAAAAGCCGTTGCTTTCGCAACGACTTCTTAAGTGGAGGTAAGGGGAATCGAACCCCTGACCTTTTGAATGCCATTCAAACGCTCTAGCCAACTGAGCTACACCCCCAAAGCTATAACAGGAAGTATCATAAGGATTGCACGTCTTTAAGTCAAGTAGGGTCAATGCATTTAAATAAGCGGTTAATTGACACTCTAAAGTCAAATGTCAAATATAATTAAAAGGATCAATTTAGTATGCTACTTCTGTACACTATAAGACAGGTTTGTTATCATAATAAGGCTCTAAAGGGTTCAATATCTTAAACTTTATGTTAATATAATAACATTTTGTTAAATAAAGTAATTAATTGTTACTAAACTATTGCATAACTTATGAAAAGTCGGTACCGTACTGATACTGAATTTAAGAGATGGATGAATATCCGCCTAGGAGAACCGTTGATGGATAAGAAAATCAAAGTTGCCGTAATGGGTGCTACTGGTGCAGTTGGCCAGGTATTTATGTGGATGCTTGCAGACCACCCTTGGTTTGAGCTTACGTATGCTACAGCATCAGCTTCCCGTGTCGGCCTGAAATATGCTTCTACCGTTCATTGGGTAATGCCCTTTGAGATGCCCAAGAAAATTAGGGACGTAGAGGTAAAAGAGTTTAATATTGAAGCAATGCAAGAAGCTGGTGTAAAGATTGTTTTCTCAGCACTTCCTGCAGAAGTTGCAAGAGAAGCAGAGCCACAGCTTAGAGATAGCGGCATGTACGTATTCTCCAATGCTGCTGCACTCCGCTATGAAAAGAACGTACCCATTCTCATTCCCGAAACCAACGTTGAACAGTTGGATTTAATCACCGATCAGGGATATCCAGAGAAGGGCTTCGTTGTTACCAATGCAAACTGCGTAACCACCGGTCTTGCAATGGCTCTTGCTCCGCTTCGTAAGTATGGAATCAAGAATATCGTTCTTCACAGTTATCAGAGTGTAAGTGGAGCTGGCTATCCAGGTCTCTCTTCTTTCGATATCACTGACAACTGCATTCCTTTCATCAAGGGTGAGGAAGAGAAGATCGAGAAAGAGATCAAGAAGATTCTTTCCATCGATCCTGAAGTATACTGCTTTACAGTCCGTGTACCGGTCATGTTCGGTCACCTCGAAGCAGTCTGGTTGGATTTGGAACAAGACGTTGAGATCGAAGACATCGTAAAAGATTGGAACGAGTTCAAGACTGTACAGGATCTTCCTTCAACTGCAGCCCAGCCTGTGGAATATGGAGAAGACCCAACATTCCCACAACCAAAGTATGCCTTCTGGGGCAACCCAAGTGGTATGGTCGTCTACACTGGACGACTCAAAAAGAAGAATGGAAAAATCGGTTTCCTTTTGATGGTCAACAACATCGTCAAGGGCGCAGCCGGTGGTTCTATTCAGAATGCCGAAGCATTCGTTAAGAAGTTCGGCCTCATTTAATCAGACCATCATGCACTCCAAGGGCTCCTGCTCCCACTAGGGCGGCAGGAGCCCTGTTTTATCTGTTGCCACATCTTGCATGAAAGTCTATCTTAGAGAAAAGGAAATCGTCATGGCAGAATACTGGGACTTGTATGATGAAAATCGAGCATTGATGGGGAAAACCCATCAACGAGGGATTGGATTACCAGAAGGTACGTACCATGTCGTAGTTTCAGTCTGGACCGTTAATCAGGATAACAAAATTCTCCTAACGCTCCGATCTGCTACAAAGCCGTTATTTCCCAATCGGTGGGAGAATACTTCAGGGGCTGTGCAACAAGGCGAAAACAGTAAAGACGCAGCGATGCGGGAACTCGTAGAAGAGACAGGCATCAAATCCCTGGATTCAGAAATGTCTTTCTTGGGAACTGCTGTCAAAATGGATTCTTTTGTTGATATCTTTCTGGTGCGAAAAGATCTTGACCCATCTTCTATTACGCTGCAGGAAGGTGAAACCACTGATTACAAGTGGGTGAGTTATCAAGAACTCAAGCAGATAGACGAGCAAGGGAAACTTGCGTTCCCCTTGTTCCCGCAGCTACAAGCAGTCTTTGAGTAGACAAAGCATAAATTTTTATATTCCCCCATTTGTTTTACATTAATCCAATCAGATTATAGGTGTTTCTGTGTCTTTCTTAAGAAAGTTTACTTTGCATAAGACTATTAGTAAACAGATGTTACGTGTTGATGTAAGGCTCTCTTCTTTGTTTTTATTCTTCTTAATATGTAAATTTACATAAATGCATTCATATTCTTGCATAAATTTTGAATATATATACATTCAGTTGACTTTATATAATTTTTTCTGCTAATATGTTCTAGTATAGAACCTATGGTTCTAATATAGAACCAAAGAAGGAAGCAGTGGAACTAAAGACCTTAGATAATGCGTTGAATGTCTTAGAATGTTTTACCCAAGACACTCCAAGTCTCGGACTGAGAGAATTGTCTCGGCGTCTTGATATGAATCATACGGTTGTGTATCGCATCGTATCGACATTCGAGCGAAGAGGGTATCTGATAAAGGATTCAGAAACAAATAAGTATAGGTTAGGACTCAAGGTTCTCGAACATGCAATTGTACTTCAAGATCAGCTGTCCCTATCTGAGATTATCAATACGGAAATGCAAAAACTTTCAGAGGCAACAGGTGAATCGATTGTATTAACCTGGTTAGACAGAACAGAAGCTGTCTACATCGCAGTTTCGGAGAGTAGTCAGCAAGTAAGATTCTCTCAGGCTGTAGGGGGGCGCTCACCTCTTTATATAGGTGCTTCTCACAAGACAATTTTAGCCTACCTCCCTGAATCAGTAATCGAAGATGTGATTGCTACC
>QJZS01000158.1 GCA_003247345.1 Spirochaetales bacterium | reverse complement strand
TTCGCTGAACGGAAAAAGCTCTCCTTGCTCGGATAGAATCGGTATATCTGCTTCAAAACTCACAGGCTCTGGGATATCGACAATAATTTCTTCGTTGCGACAACCCAATGATTTGGCAAGTTCCGACTCGAATGCAAGACGGGTAGAAAGATCCTTGCATTGCGATTCCAGCTTACCGTTTTCTTCGTATGGTTGCTCAAAACTACTTACATAGAGTTGATTATCACGTACTTGTGACAATAATGCATCGAAGGTAAATCTCTTATACGTTGGAAGACTGAAAAATTGAGAGTCATCCAGACCATACAACTCTTTAGCTTCCAACGTACCATCTTCCAAAGAAGCAAAGATTGATTTTTTTATCATTGCCGTTGCGCTACGGGTTGTCGTATGCCAGTACACATTTCGATACATCAGATATTTACTGAACAAAAGGTGTTCCACCGAACCGAGGGCTTGTTCTTGCAACGCAAGACGATTACCAGCTATGCTGAGACGATCGATGATGTAGGAGACATCCTGCGTTCCGTACGGTACTCCACAGAAAAAAGCATCACGATTTAAATAATCCAACTTATCAGGATCAAGTGTTCCTGAAAGAAAGGTCCTATACAATTGGATTTCTTCGCTTTCAGTCGGACGGGATTCATCAATGATGGCTGCTACCTCTTTAGGAACCAACCCAGCATCTATGATGGCTTTCCTCAGTTGTTCATCTGATTCAATGAGATCACCGGCAAGTGTCTCGTGTTCTGTCAGTGGAAGTTCCTTTAATGAGTGTGCAAAAGGGAAATGTCCGATATCGTGTAATAAACTAGCGCAGAGAAAAGTCAGAGCTCCCTCAGACGTGAAGGGGAGCTTGGTATCTTTGCTCAGCAAGCTAAGAAGCAGGGAGAAGCTTACATGATACACTCCAAGGCTATGATCCAGACGGGTATGCACCGCTCCTGGGTATAAATGGAAAGCAGGCCCCAATTGTTTGATCCTACCTAATTTTTGTACGGTAGGGGTTAGTAATATTGTTTTGAATGCCTTGGAAAGTTTGATATCTTTCCATAAGGGATCGCGGATAGAAGCTTCCTGTTGCCGATATAGTTGTGTGTACAGATGTACATTGCTCTGTTGCATGCAGGTAGTGTAAAGTAGACCCTAATAGCCTGTAAAGGTTAAATTAAAGTAGTTTGGATTTTTCTTATCGTATACAATACGTCCATGGGGAGGGTTTGGATGCAACGTTATTTGATACTGGCTGATGATTTTACAGGGGCCAACGACACCGGGGTACAACTGAGACGGAAAAATCTCGTGACTCATGTACAGATTGGTTCTGAGATACATGATAATCCTTCTATCGAGGCTCTCGTTCTTGATACTGAATCGAGAAATACAACAGAGCAACAGGCCTCTCTTTTTGTACGTGAAGCGCTTTCCAAAATCCAAGCTTCTTCCTTTTCTACCATCATGAAAAAGGTTGATTCAACCTTACGAGGGAACCTGAAAGTCGAGGTGCTTGAAGCAGCTCAGTTTTGTGATGCCGAGGTCATCGTCGTCTGCCCTGCTTTTCCTGATCTAGGGAGAACGGTAAAGGGTGGGAGATTGTATGTACATGGGGTTCCTCTCTTGGAAACAGAACACGGCAAGGATCCCAGAAAACCAGTAACAGAAGATAATTTGGTTTCACTGTTTAGCGCAAATGAAAGTGGATATTCCGTTATCATGGTTCCAGAAGATGGAAAACTGGATCAGACGAATGAGAAAATCATCTACGTTTGTGATGCAACGAAAAATGCTGATCTGCTTTCAGTAGTCGCTCAAGCCCAAAGCTTGGATAAAAAGATTCTGTATGTAGGCAGTGCAGGCCTTGCTGATGCATTGGTTCAGACAATGCTTCCTGCAAAGGGAGTCTTGGCACTCGTAGCCAGTCTTAGCCAGGTAACTAGAGAACAGCTTGAATTTGCAAAAGAACATCAGATACATTGTGAAATTCTCGATGTGGAAGCTCTGTTGACCGATAAGGATGTACAACCGGTAATTGATCGGGTTTTGGCTTTATTGGCTGAACAAAAGAAAGTAGTTGTTGCTTCATCTTCTGTATTGCAAGGTCTGGATTATGATAGATCAATACAAATCGGCAAACAATTGGGTATGACCAAAGACGAGGTTGCGGCAAAAATTCGCAGTACTTTCAGTAAAATCGGAAAGACATTGGTGCAGAGTAATCTGGCCGGAGGTTTGTTCCTTACCGGTGGAGATACCGCTTTTGGTTTATTGGAAGAGCTCGGCGTTGATGAAGTGAAAATAATCAGAGAAATACAATTGGGAATTCCTTTGCTGGAAGTCGTCACAAAAGAATATGAGAAATTGAGAATTATTACAAAAGCAGGAGCCTTTGGCAGCCGTGATTCGATTGCCTATGCTCTACGGGTTCTTACAGAATTATAGGAGAGACATCATGGCAGAAAGAAGATTTGGAATTACCTTGGGAGATCCCTGTGGAATCGGACCTGAGATTACCTTAAAGGCACTACATGTAAGAAAAGAGTATCAAAACCAAGCTTTGCTGTTTGGTACGCTCTCTCTACTTAAGCATTACAATGAGAAGATGGGGTATGGTTTTACCTTCAATCGAATTGAAACAATCGACCAATTCAAGGATGGCACCATCAATGTCTACGATCCGTATCCTGTTGAAGTAAAAGATATACAAGTAGGAGTTGTTACTGAACTTGGCGGTAAAATTGCATTTGAAAGTGTGCGTTCGGCCATTGAATTTGCCCTAAGAAAAGACATCTCCTCAGTAGTTACGGCTCCTTTGAATAAGGAGGCCTTGCATCTGGCAGGCTTCCCGTATGCTGGTCATACCGAAATCTTTGGTGCCTTCACGAAAGGTGAACGCTATGCCATGTTGCTTTGGAGTGAAGAACTGAAAGTAATTCACGTTTCTACCCATATTTCTCTCCGTAAAGCTTGCGATGCATGTACCAAACAACGTGTTCTGGATGTCATCCACCTTGCCAATGAGACATTGAAGAAAGCAGGATACGCTAATCCAAGGATTGCCGTTGCAGGCTTGAATCCTCATGCAGGGGAAAATGGTATTTTCGGTACCGAAGAAATTGAGCAAATATCACCTGCTATTGCGGTAGCAAAAGAAGAGGGGATTCACGTCGATGGTCCGATTCCTCCTGATACAGTATTCCTCAAGGCGAAGCAGGGTGCATGGGACATCGTAGTTGCCATGTATCACGACCAAGGCCATATTCCTTTGAAAATGCTCAGTTTTGAAAGTGGTGTAAACATTACCGTCGGCTTGGATGTTATTCGTACTTCAGTCGACCATGGAACAGCTTTTGATATTGCTGGGAAAATGATTGCGAGTGAGAAGAGTCTCTTGGAGGCAATTGAGATCGGGAAAAAGTTATAAAAAAGCTATACACAATATTGTGTTTTAGTCGTCATATAAAAATGAAGAGGAGAGCCAATAGGCCTCCTCTTCATTCGTCTAGAAACAGTAATTGATCTTAACCAACATACGGAATGGCATAAGGACCATCACTGAGGTAAAGAACTTTCAAATCCTTTTTGCCTTCACGTTTTTGAATCTCTTCAATGACCGTAGCAACTACCTTGCTGTAGTCCTCACTGTCAGTCATTGCAGAAGCGTCGATTCCAGGAAGACCACTATTATCAGCCCCTGCAAGTTGAGGTGCATAATAGTAGTAGTGGTTCAAGGGAATTTTCTCAAATACAGAAGCCCATTTCTGTACCTGCCATTGGTCGGGCATGAATGTCCAATCAGGGCTATGCAGAAGGGTAACCAACTCTTTTGCACCGGTAAGGGAAAGAATGCTGAGAACAGTCTTATACATGACCGACCCTACATAGTTCTTCTTATCGGTGAGGTTGGCGATGCTGATTAAATATCCATCTTTCTTCAATGCACCGATGGAAGCAAATGCTGCCTTAGCACACTGGTAGTGGTTAATCCCAACGAAGCCACCATGGGTGACGACGATATCAGCCTCTTCCTTGATGGGGATCTTGGCATAACCTTTGACCATCTCATATGCCTTGATATGAGCTGCTTCCAAATCTCCGGCATAAATTCCGGTAATGTGGAACGCATGGTCCAACGTTACGTTGACGATGAAATCAACACCAGCCATCTTGGCGAAAGCCAATGATTCCTCATGTACAGGATTGCCGTCCAATACAAGATCAGAACTATTTGGATGACCCATAAGGTCAGCACCATGGAACAAGAAGGTTCCGTGTTCGCTGATCAAGCCAGGACATACTGACTTACGACCGCCACTTACACCAGCCATGAAGTGACTCTCGACCAAACCGGTAAGAATCTTCATGTCTGCCTGCATGTACAGACTATCGATCTTTACTTCACTGCCACGTTCGGTCTTGCCGACGTAGGTGAGGGTGGATTCGTCTTTACAATCGTGGTTAACGATTGAGATTCCATTCTCAAATACCCATTCATCTACGATTTTCTGTACTTCATCCTCAGTCATTGGACGGTGAGTACCGGTAGCGATGAGTACGCTAAGATTCTCTTTTGCATACCCTGTTTCCAACAACGTTTTCAGTATAGGAACCAGAATGTTTCCCTTTCCCTTGTACGGTACCGGTCGGGTATTGTCTGAAATTACAACTACGGCTTTGGCTTGAGGATTTTTCTCAAGTTTTGCCTTCGCAATAGCTGCAAGACTGTCTGATTCAATTGGATGTGCAAGGGCTTCGGAAATTGCGCTTTCTGGATCGACAATAGCCGTAGGTGCCTTCATTGCATACACGGTTGTGGAATCTGGAAGTTCCAGTTTATTCCCTTTTGGATCAATTGGATTGTGGACTAACATGGTCAACTCCTAAGCAAATTAGAAAGACGAGCATAAGCTCGTCTTTCCTTAATGTAAATTGTATACAAAACGAGTAAATTCAGTTTAAAGCTGTTCGCCCTTAGGGTCAACCTCTACGGCAGCTGATTTACTCTCAGTAGTTGGATGTTCGTTGACCAAACCTCTTTTCAATTCCCAACGATAGAAGAAATCTACCAGGAACGGAACAAGAAGAGCAGTTACGATGATTGAAGCAGCTACCTGTACAGTTGCTTTATCAGCATATGGTGCCCAGTTGGGGTCAACCAAAGCAATAGCAGCAGGGGTAGCGATAGAGTTACCTGCTGAAGTACCGACAGCGGCACCGACAGCAGCGGTTCTTCTGGATTTCCTGGGTACCAACCACTTGAAGATGAAGTAAGTAGGAACACCAGTGAGGATAAGGGTCATCAAACCGAGAACAACACCAGGAAGTCCTGCTTGTAGGATGGTCTGAAGGCTCAGGCCAGCACCAAGTGGGAATGCAAAGGTGAAGATAGCGATGAACATACCAGGCTTGAGGAATTCACGAATTCTTTCGTCAAGGTTTCCGAGGATCATACCAACAATGATGGGTACGACAACAGCAACAAGGCTCATCAAAGGAATGTTTGCAACACCGGCAACTCCCATGAATGCCATTTCGAAGAATGGACCATCATTGGAGGAGATGACAGCGATAGCACCAACGTCTGATTCATCACCATACTTGGATGCAAGAGCTGTATACAATCCACCGTTGGAATTGGACATAGCACTGATCATAGCAAGTGGGGTAACGCCGAGGAAGGCAGCTTCAGGACCTGCAATCTTTGCAAGACCTACTCCGAAAATAACACCGAAAAGAACTTTACCGAAGTTGATAACCAATCCTTTGTACAGTGCCATACCAGCAGTTTTGAACTGGATCTGTGCGCCGCTGCAGAAAAACAGCAAAGCAATCAGAGTCAGTGCACCACTTTTAAAAAATGCGGTGGTAAAACTACCGATTTGCAAAGCCCCTGGGAAGAAGGTGTTTGTCAAAACACCGAGTACCAAAGGTACTACCATTAGTCCACCAGGGATCTTGTTAATTGTGTCGAGAATTGGAACTTTTCCCATCTTCATTTTGTGAGTCTCCTTATCTAAATTGTGCAAATTTATTACACTTTAGCCCGACTTGTCTGAGAAGTCAAAATAAAAATAATGAATTCGGCTTCATAATTTGACAATTTGGTAAAAATGATACATATACATAGTATGAAAGCACACATTTTCATACTTTCTCTCATCATTGTTTGTATCAGCCCGTTATCGGCAGCCCCACTGCTTCCTGTAGATATACACATTGGACAAACTGTGGAACCAGAGAGTGGGAGTGTCGAAGAAATGACCTTACAATCCTTGGGTGAAACCTATAGTCCCACTTGGATTGATGCGTATGTTGGTGTTGCTCTAAGAAAAGCCTTTACGAACACATATGACACTCAATTGGCTACGAAACTTCCGTTGCGTGACATCCAAATAGGGCGGTCTGTTATGCGTGCAGGTTTATACGAAGTGCCTTTCTGTTATCATGAACCATCCTATGGGTGGGGAACGATGGTATGGACGAAGGGTGAGGATGAAACTTGGGCTTTGTTGGCACTCTCATTTCAGAGTGTTGAATAAGAACGCTATTCCTGTTTCTGCAAGACTAAGACATAGGAACCTTGCTCGTTTACGGCAAACGTGTGTTCGATTTTCTGGTTTTCTTCCAGATATTGCAAAATAACAGAAAGATCTGCATCAATATCCTTGAGGTTCAGAATAATGGATTTCTGTTCAGGTTGAATGGTAATTTGAACATTTTCCAAATCGGTTCCTTCAAGCAAAGGGCCTTCCCATTGATCGGTTTCAGGGTTGATAGGGGGTACTTTGCTGTATACGCCACATCCTGTTGACAGCAATAGGATGCCTGTAAACATGCATACAAGTATCAGCTGTCTGAAAAGGCCTCTGTGGTACATAATTTCTCCCCTTGAACAAATCAACCATTCAAATGTAATAACAAGGAGGGCAAAAGAAAATTACAAAAAAGTTTCATGGATTTTTTCATGCAACTGCAGTACAGTCAGCTAATGTAGGAGTACAAAATGGCACTGATTAAGCTTGGTTGTTTTTCCGATACACTGCAATTGGATATATCTGTTACCCTCATCTTCCCCCAAAAATGTGATCGCAGTCCAGATATCCCAAGTGGACCTTATAAGGTTTTGTATCTTTTGCATGGCCTGAAGCAAAATGAGACAAGCTATGTCCGGAATTCAATGGTTGAACGATATGTCAGAGACCTCCCCCTTGTTGTGGTGATGCCTGCAGTAGGCCGAAGCTTCTATACCGACCAGGATAGAGGGTATCCCTATTTTACCTTCCTTACAGAAGAACTCCCCAGTATCCTATCTACCATGTTCAATATCAGCACCAAACGTGAAGATACCTACATAGCCGGACTCTCAATGGGAGGGTATGGTGCCTTCAAGGCTGCCCTGAAACGCCCAGATTTGTATGCCAAGGCAGCTAGTATGAGTGGAGCTTTGGATTTAGTAGCCTTGACCCATAAAATGGCTGATGTGAAGCAACCTTTCGGTAGCGAATGGGAAAATACCTTCGGGGATCTTGAAAATGTTGCAGACGGTCCCCATGATCTATTTGCACTGGCGCGTGCAAACTCCATCACGAAACCTGAACTCTATGTTACCTGTGGCGATGATGATTTTCTGTTGGAAGACAACCAGCATTTTGTTGAGATCGTAAGACAATCGTATCAACTAACATATGAGCAGTTTCCAGGTGCCCATACCTGGGATTTCTGGGATACAGCTCTTATCCGAATAGTACGTTGGTTATTTCCTATTGAAGCTGCGATTTAAGTTTTGCTTTATGCTCATACATTGCCTCATCAGCTAGAACAAAGGTTTTGTTTGCATTGATTCCCTGTTTTTCGTTGGTCAGCGCATACCCCCAGGCAACGTTGATAGGGTGGGCTAAGGTCAAATTGATTTTTTGAAGCTCTTTCTCAAAATGGTTGGAGAAGGACTTAGGGTGAATCTTTTTTTGTATCGGGAGTATCACGCAAAATTCATCTCCTCCAATCCTGTATACCTTCCCGGCCGGCTCAAAAGTTTTTGTCAACAAGTCAGAAAGTGTTGATAGAAGGAAATCACCTTCTTGATGACCCCACGTATCATTGGTCAGTTTCAAATTATTCAAGTCAAAAATGAAAAGGCAGACGGGTTTTGTATTACGCAGGGTATTCAGTTCACGTTCGAAGGCAACACGATTTCTGGCCATTGTCTGGAGGTCATAATCGAATTTTGCTTCCTGAGTGATGAGATAGTACAATAAAAGTGAGATTGCGATGGTTCCCATCACGTAATTTGAATTGGTGTTCACAAATTTCAAGACTGTTGCGACTATGGGTAACAAGAAAACTGATATGAGCAATAGTTTTGCGGGACCAATTTCAGTAGCGCGTGCGCGATACAATTGCACGAAAACCAGAATGTAATAAAAATATGCTGAAATGGTAACACCGTATGCATAAGGACCTTGCATATATACATTCTCAGCGTTTACAGAAAAGTACCAGCCGGTTTGAATGGAGAGAATTGAGAATACAGCGTTGATGAACCAAGGAATCAGGATGAGTCCTTTTCGTTTTAAAGAGAGCTCACTGTATCCTAAATACCAGAGTATGATTACAGCAATTGCAGGAGTAATCGTATAATGTAACGTGTTCACCAGAAGATGAATCACAAGAAGCCAACTAGCATTATGATGTTCTATCAAACTGCTGATAATTTCCAAAATCAGTTGGAAAAAAGTAAATGCAGCAGCCGTAATATAGTAACGGTTCTGCCTGGACCCGCTAAGGTGCCTTTTGGCAAGATAGATTGTAAAAAGCAGCGGGATAATACTGAAGATATTAACTACTACCAGTGAACTCACACGCTCCTCCTTCTCTATCCCCATCATACAAGCAATATGGACAACCGTTAAACCCCGACAGAATGACGATACCCACAAATTACAGTTTTTTTACATCGTGAGAATTGAGCAGTTTAGTTGTTTTGCTGAAATTAACCCTACACAAATGAAAACGCTGGTCAAAAGAAAAATCATAGCAAAACCCAAACTAGGAAGCAAAAGTCCGGCAAGAATTGGGTAGAGGATATTCATTAACCCGCCTGCACCACCTATACCGGTGTAGATCGGACGATTCTCATCAGTTGAAATCTCAAGCAGAATTCCCATGGAAAGAATCTGCATCAATGCCGTAGTCGCGCCTCCCAATAAGAAGACAAGTGGATACAGATTCTGAGCAGGGGCCAGAATCAATGCCAGGATTGGCGTAAATGCTCCCATTGCAATGAAAATGTAGAGGAGAGGACGATAGCGTTGGCCCTTGGAGAAAAGATTGGTAAAAATTGTAGCCAACAAAGAACCTGAGAGTTGCAGAAGAAGATAGGTACCAGTCCTTCCCCCGTCCAAACCATAGTTTTGATTTGCATACACCACCAGGAAAGGCAGGGTGGAGAGAATGACCCCAGAAGTGTTAATCAAAAGCAGGTAGAGGCGGATATTCTTATCATTCTTTATCGCAATTCCATACATCTTAAGGCGGTCAGTCAGTTTTGTGCGAGGCTTAGCCGGTCTTTCTCCTTCTTTGAGCATCCAGAACCCACTGGTAGCTATTAAAAGCAATCCGCTTGCCATAAGGAACAACAGACTGTAGCTGTTTGGATAAGAAAGATTTGAAAGAACTATCTTCACTACAATGGAACTAACAATCAAACCGATACTGGATATGAGTTGTTTCACGGTGAGCAGGCGTTTTCGTTCTTGCCGCTCAATGGTACTTCCTAAAATATCGGTATAGGCAATATTGGCAAAAGCACCACTAAAGGAGAACAAAGCCATAATCAACAATATCATCCAAACACGCCATGTTGACTGCCCGCTTGGGGTCAATAGAAAGAAACCCAAGGAAGCAAGGGAAAACACCCTCAGGTAGATGCCGGTAAGAAGTGCAGGTCTCTTATATCTGAGAGAAACAATATAGGTGGCAAATATGAGTTGCATAAAACTGGAGAAACCAACCATGATCGCGGTAAGCAACCCCAAATGGAAGGTAGAAGCTCCGCTTTCGGTCAACATCGCAGGCGCTACTGTGTTTACATCTATAAAACTCATAGTGAGCGAAAGAAAAAGCGCATGAATTAAGAATGCCCGATAGTTTCTTGATCGCATACGTTCCTCCTTGTTGACTACGAATATAACAGAAAATCAATGAATAGACCAAGGTTCTTTTAATAATAGTGTCCAATTGTATACGGTGTAATTCTTTGTATATTTCGATTCTCATAGTATCCTACAAGAGGAGGAAAACAAGCTATGCTGTTGAAAACAAAAATTTTGATCATCGTTGTAGCGGTATTTGCCGTTGTGATCCTTGGTATGAGTATTTTCGTGCAAACTTCAGAAAAAGCACTCGAAAATTTAAAAGATATGGAAATACAAAGCATCGGTTTTGCACAAATACCAAACGGCACATATCTGGGGTCCTACTCAGTTTTCCCGATAAAAGTCAGGGTATCGGTCACCGTTGAAAGCGGGAGAGTTACGGACCTTGCCTTATTGGAACATAGAAATGGAAAAGGCAATGCCGCAGAACAAATATTGGGTGAGATCATGAAAGCCCAAAGCCTAAAGGTGGACACAATCTCATCTGCTACCTACAGCAGTAAGGTAATCTTGAAAGCTGTGGAGCAGGCACTTACTAATATACAAAAATAGTTGACTGTATAATACATTTCTATTAGGCTTAAAGTCATAACATGATATGCCATTAGAAAATGATTGAGAATCACCTTAAGATAGGGTATTCTAAATTAAATATGTAACATTTCCTCCCTCCTTGGGTTATTCATTCATTGGTAGGAGAAGCTATGAATACAAGTAACGAAAGAGAGCGGCTAAAGAAAACTACAATTGTCTATCTTGTAGTAATGGTACTTATTGTTGTGTT
>QJZS01000204.1 GCA_003247345.1 Spirochaetales bacterium | reverse complement strand
ACTAAAGGCAGATATTCGTTACAGACCATGGTGTACCTTGCCACCTGTAAGGAAAATTGTAGTATTCGTGCAATCAGCGAAGCCACTGGAATCAGTAGTGGATATTTGGAACAACTTATGATCCCTCTCAGACGAGCGAAATTGGTAGAGGCTGAGCGGGGAGTGCAGGGCGGTTATCGTATTGCGCGTACAGGAATCACCTGTGATGATGTTCTCACTGCAAGCGAAGGTGATTTTCGTCCGGTTCCCTGCAAGGCTTGCGAGAGAACCGATGCATGCAAGACTCATCAGATATGGTCTTTGCTCCAAAGTACCGTTGTGGACTTTTCTGCACACATTTTAATTGATGATCTTGCTGCCCATCTGGTGGAAAATGAAGTGGGAGGTGGAATTTGAAAATTTCAACCCGTGGCCGTTATGGACTTCGCCTCCTTGTAGATCTTTCAGAACATCTAAATGAAGGACCTATAGCACTTGCCCAAGTTGCCAAGAGACAGGATTTAAGTGAAAAATATTTGCAGCAAGTTGCATTGTTGCTTACGCGTGGGAACTTTTTGATTTCAGTAAAAGGATCTGGTGGTGGTTATTTGCTTAAGGAAGCGCCTGAAAAGATAAAAATCTATGATGTATTGGATTTGCTGGAAGGAAACATGGCATTCGAAGAAATTCCGCAAGGAGAAGAAAATGCCATAGACCGAGTAATTCGATTGCATTACTACCAAAAGCTTGATCAAGTGGTCAAACAAGCATTTGAAAATCTCACTCTGGCAGAGGTTACAAAGGCAGAATGGTTCACCTATATCATATGATTGGACTAGTCTTGACAAATTCTAGTCAGTTAAATACTATTAAATCTATAAAATTACTAGGATATCAATTCAAGTTAAAGAGGTGCCTCGTATGAGTGAACATATTTATCAGAACATTACAGAGAAAATCGGGAATACTCCGCTGATTAAAATCCAAAGGATGAATAATCAGAATGCAACCGTACTTGCCAAAGTTGAAAGCTTTAATCCACTTTCCAGCGTGAAGGACAGGGTAGCATTTGCCATGATCGAAGGAGCAGAAGCTCGTGGACTGTTGAAAAGCGATTCTGTCATTATCGAGCCTACCAGTGGAAATACTGGGATCGGACTTGCCTTTGTTACCGCTGTGAAAGGCTATAGACTCATCATTACCATGCCTGAAACCATGAGTGTTGAAAGACGTAAGTTGCTTAAAGCTTTAGGCGCTGAACTCGTACTTACCGATGGTTCCCTTGGAATGAAAGGCGCGATCAGCAAAGCCCAAGAACTGGCAAGCATTACCCCAAACTCATTTATTCCAAGTCAGTTTGAGAATCCTGACAATCCCGCAATCCATTACAAATCGACAGGTCCTGAAATTTGGGAGGACTCCGGCAATCATGTTGATATTTTCGTTGCTGGGGTAGGTACTGGCGGTACCATTACCGGAGTCGGCAGATATTTGAAAGAAAAGAACCCAAACGTCAAGATTGTTGCGGTAGAACCAGCGACCAGTCCTGTGTTGAGTGAAGGATATGGTGGTCCCCATAAAATCCAGGGAATTGGAGCAGGGTTTGTTCCCGATATATTAGATCGCTCAGTCATTGACGAAATAGTTACGGTTGAAGATGCCAAAGCTGGTCAGACTGCTCGCGAAGCCGCAAAACAAGAAGGGTTATTGATAGGAATCTCGAGCGGTGCTGCCCTGAATGTGGCATTGCAATACGCAAATGATGCCGAGAATGAGGGAAAAACCATTGTCGTTCTGCTCCCCGATAGCGGTGAACGCTATGTTTCAACTTGGTTATTTGACGAGGCTTAATTGAGAAATCTCTTCAGGTATCCTCAGATACAGGCAGCGAGAACCGCTTCCTCCACTAAGCTTTTAAATCCTGAGGCACTCCATACCATGGCTGTTGCTCATATTCAACAGGTACTGGTTGAACAAGATTTCTCTATTGTGTTTAAAAGCAACCACTCTACGATGTATCCCCATTTGAAAGCTGCCAAAAAGGACGGTCGGATATGGTGGATAATCGTGGGAGTCGGAATGTATCCTGATCTTCCTGAGTTGCCAGAACATGTGAAGTTTCAACTTCTCAACAATCTCCCTGATGCAGATGCTGTGATTTATTATGCTCCCATCATGTTTATCAATACGAAAAATCAGAATCTCTCCCTTCCCAGTCAAAACGGAACATTTACGCCATTATTCAATGGCTTTATCAAGATATCCAAGGAAAATCAGGACTGAGCAAATAATACTTGCCTCATAAGGTGCTTATCCGCTAAGGTGAACCTATGAATTGGAAAAAAGCTGCTGATGACCAAATAGTATGTTACTGTAAAAATGTAAGCAAAGCGGAGATTGTGCATGCAATCAAACAAGGCAACACGACCTTGAAGTTGATTCAGGAGAAAACTTCTGCATGCACAGGCGGAAACTGTAAACAGATGAACCCCTCCGGTGCATGTTGTTCTGCTGATATCCTTTCCTTGATTGCGTTATATACGGATACTGCCCCTGATAAAGAGGAACACTGCTGTTGTTGCTCCTAGATTGCATATTGCTTGAAAATCGAAGATTTCGGTAGTATGTCATATACAGAGGAGCTGCGATTTCATGTCGATTAACTTGGAAAATACCTTGTTTTGTGGACAAACCTTTGCATGGTCAAAGCAAGGGGAAGTATTTCAGGCTATTGTAGATGGCCGCGTTATTGAAATAGATGAGACCAACTTTCCTTCAACGATAGCTCATGATTCCAAGCTGAGACAGTATTTTGACATGGACTATGAGTATGAGAATGCAGAATCAATACTATCTGAGCGAGATCCCTATCTTGCATCCTGTATCAAAGACTATGGAAGCATTCATATATTAAATCAGGACCCATGGGAAGTCTTGATGAGTTTTCTGCTCAGCCAGAACAATAATATCAAACGAATCACGTCCATGTATAAGAGATTGTCAGAAACCTATGGGAAGCAACTTGATGCTAATCATTACACATTTCCTAGGCCAGAGGAGCTCTTAGTGGTGACTGAAGCTGACTTCCGCAAGCTGGGTATGGGATTTCGAGCGCCTTATCTTGTCGATGCTGTTGCAAATCATCAGCTTCTCCAAGACATTCCTTCTCTTGATTTTTCATCAGCTATGCAACACCTTAAAATTATTAAAGGGGTAGGTGATAAAGTAGCTTCCTGTATTTTGTTGTTCGCCTATCATAGAATGGAAGCATTCCCCCTTGATACATGGATGTTGAAAGTAATGAAAGCAAGATATCCATCAAAAGACGCAACATTCTTTGCCCCCTACGCAGCACTTGCCCAGCAATATCTCTTTCATGGCGAACGCACGAGCAAAGGAGGCAAGTGATGCGGGTCTCCGTAGTTGGTTTGCGATTTGATCGGTTTGAACCCTCAGCACATGCCCTGTTTTCCTTTAGTGAACAGCAACTACAGGATATCACCCTCAAAATTCGCAAGCAAACACGTAGTGATGCCTGCATTGTAATCGCTACCTGCGATCGTATAGAAGTGTGGTGTGAGAATACTCATGCAGATTTGGCTGAGCCGATGCTCAGAGCCTTCTCCTTGCCTGTTTTGACATGGAATAAGGAAATCTATCACATTACTTCAGAAGATCTCTTAGGACATCTTTTTCAACTTGCCTCAGGGCTGTTGAGCCCTCTGTTTGGAGAAGACCAGATAATCAGCCAACTACAGCATAGTCTTGTGCGCAGTCGTCTTTGTGGGTGCAGTTCCTCCCTGTTTGAGTATCTGTTTCGTCAAGCAATAAGTGCCGCAAAAGAAGTGCAGACCCATGTGGATCTTCAAGTTCCTGATGAGAGTGTTGCCAGCTTTGTCTTTGATAAAATCAATCAAATCCATACTGAAAAGGTCCTTATCATTGGAAGTAGCGCCCTCTCCCGATTGGTAGCTACATCCTTACTAAATCATGGATATGCTGTGACCATGACTATTAGAGATTTGGATAAAGCAGATTTCTTGCTTCCAGAAGGTATTACTGCTATCCCTTATGATGTTCGCTACTCGGTTATCCCCGAATACAGGGTAATCATCAGTGCTACCAAGGGTATGGAGTATACCGTCGATCAAAAACTTAGTTCCTCAGATCATGTCTTTATAGATCTTGCTCCGGTAAAGGATATTGATCCTACACTTGGTTTGAGAGACGGAATTGAAATCATCACGCTGGAAGACCAAAAGATTTCTTTCCCCAAACGGGAGCAAGCTACGGTGATAGCACAGGAGATCTTGGATAAACGTATTGAGCAAACGTTGCAGTATCTGAATTATAGGAAACAAGTTGAGCCTATACAAATATTGGCTGAGCAAGCTGCCAATGATTTGGTCTATCGACTGAATTCTCAGCTTGGTGCCAATCATCTTGATGATGCCTTCAGGGAAACGTTGTATGAAAGTGCACGGAAAGCGTTTAGTCACCAGCTCTACCTTGAAAAGAAGAAAAGTATTGATCGAACCTATGTTGATTTGACCAAAAAATTGGTATCTGGTGGAGAAGTATATCCAGGAGATCCTCAGATACTTCTAGAGCCTTATTGCACGTTCGAAGATGCCGGGTACAGAGTTACCAAATTACAGTTTGGTTCTCATAGTGCTACGCATATGGATGCTCCTTCCCATATTCTTGAATCCGGGAGAACGCTTGATACCCTTACAGTTTCTCGTTTTTTTGCTACGGCCTACATCCTGGATTGCTCTTCTTTTTCAGCGATTACGGTTAAAGAACTTGAATCTCTACCCGAATCATGCGACGCGGTCTTGTTTTACACGCAGGGAAACAGTTTCCTTACAGAAGCGGCTGCCCGCTATTTACTACAAATGGGTATAAGAATTTTTGGGTTTGATACCCCTGATTGTGATGAAGAAGGGACGTTGATAATTCATAACATCCTATTGAGTTCAGAAGCCTTGATTATTGAAAACCTCGAAAATCTTCCTATGATTTTTAACAAAATTGTTGAACTTATCTGTTTACCGCTCTTGTATACCGATGCTGATGGAGCCCCAGTTCGGGTAGTTGCACAGGTTGTAAACGCATAAAATACCGTTTGATTTCTCTGATTGTGCCTCTGAATACCTGCACATAGAGTTTGCGTGTGGTATACTCTAGGTAGTGGAGGGACCTGCATATGAGTACAAATACCGTATTTACCATTGGACGACAATTTGGAAGCGGAGGACGACAAGTAGGGAAAACCTTGGCTGAAAAACTGGGAATTCCATTCTACGACAAAGAACTTATTGCCATCAGTGCACAGGATAGTGGTCTCAGTGAAGCACTCTTCACTAATGCCGATGAGAAAGCTACGAGTAGCATTTTCTATTCTTTGGTGATGGGAAATTATCCAATGGCTAGTGGAGCCTTGGGTGTCACGGAAATGCCCCTCAACGACCAATTGTTTTTGATCCAGAGCAAAACGATCAAACGTCTTGCAGCAGAAGGACCTTGTGTTATCGTTGGCCGATGTGCTGATTATATCCTCCGGGATTTGGAGAATACGATGAGCATATTCATCCATGCCGATATTGCTCAAAGAGCTGAAAGGGCCATACGTGTCTATGAGGTGAAAGAGAACAAGGCAGAGGATGTCTGCTTGAAGGCAGACAAACAACGTGCAAACTTTTATAATTACTACAGTGATCGCAAATGGGGCATGTGCCGTACCTACGATATGAGCCTCGATAGCGGGAAGCTGGGAATTGAAGGTTGTGTAGACCAAATCATCAATTATGAGAAAATTTGGTTGAAAAACAAGGGTAAGGCTATTTAATGTTATTTGATGTGCTCGACAATTTGGAATGGTATAGAGCCCTGCACCCACAGATGCAGGGCATTATTGACATTATGGATCGTAGCTTGCCCTATGATGATTTGCCGGGAACATATACGGTACAGGGAATCACGTACAAAGTGATGACCTATACAACATCCGAGCATGCTGTATTGCAAACTGCAGAGGAAGCTCAACTGCATATCATTTTGGAAGGTGAGGAACTTTTTTCGCTTCAGCAAGAGGGGAAGGTATGCGTGGTTTCCCAAATTACTACAGGTATGTTTGTACTTGTGAGAGCAGGGGAAACCTATTCGCATCAGCAAAACCGCAATAGTGCTGTAGCGGTGAAAAAAGTAGTATTTACGCTTCCGGGTCTCGGCGCTTGAATTGGTTTCTTTTCCGCCATAGGTGAGCAAGCATGAACCGCTCTCCGCGTTTCGCATCGCGGTCTCTGATTGTAGCTACCAACTTACGATGTTCTTTCTGTGTTTTCTCCAAGCCCCGTGCATTCAGTGTTTGTGAAAACAATAGTACTGATTCACTCAAGTTGAGTCGGCTATAGGTTTGGGTAAGCACATCATTATCGGCCAATTCAACCAAAGAAAGATGAAATTGGTAATGAAGAGCGCTGAATGCTTGTGAATTGAAATCTGGGCTGGCTATAAGAACATCCATACTGTCAAGCAAAGCTTCGAGCTCAACTGGATCAGAGCCTTGCTCACAGCAAAGACGGATTGCCAATGCTTCCAGGTAAGCTCTAACTTCAGTCAGATGCTGCCCATCTTTGATGGTTGGTGATTTTACATACGTACCACTATGAGCGATGGTTACAACAAATCCATCTTGATCAAGTCGTTTCAGAGCTTCTCTTACAGGTGTCCTGCTGCAAGAGAATTCTGTAGCTAACGTATTTTCGGACAGTTTGGTACCATCCTCAATTTCGCCTTGACGAATCTGTGTGCGAAGGGTGTTATATATGTAATCAATCAATTCACTTCGTGTAGTACTGGACATGGACAGAGTATAGTCCAACACCACCCATCATTACTAGTAAAAAGGACCGTAGAATTATCTACGGTCCTAAATTTGCACTATCTAAAAAGGAATTATTTGTCAATTCCAACCAATTCAATATCAAAGATAAGCAGTGCATTAGGCAAAATCTTGTCAGTACCGGTTTCACCGTATCCAAGAGAAGGGTGAATCCAAGTTCTGATGACGCTACCGGTGTTCATTTTCAGCAAAGCTTCCGTGAAGCCGGGAATCAAACTGTTTACAGGGAAATGTGCTGTCTCACCTGAATCATAAGAACTTTCCAATACAGTACCGTCCATCAATTGCAATTGGTAATTGACCTCAACGGTATCATCCATTGTTGGCATTGCTCCGTCAGCAGGGGTAAGCACTTGGTACTGCAATCCACTGTCGGTGGTAATAACACCCTCGTTGTTTTTGTTCTGAGCCAAGAAGGCTTCTGCCTCTTTTAGGTTTGAAGCAGATACTTCAGTCAACCATGCCTGATATTCTTGTTCGAGCTGTTGCTGGTACTCAGTGAATGCGGATTGCATTTCAGCTTCGTTCATCAAGAGCTGGTTGCCACAAGCATAATCAAGAGCGCCGGTTGCATACAGGTCTCCATTTACCTTGATACCCTGTCCTGCCATATTAAGGGCAAGAAGGTAACCGTAGGTATAGCTGAATGCTGTATCAGTATCAGTTGGCTTGGGAAGATCTTTTACCTCATCGATACTGTTGTACAAAGTACCATAATCGGTTCGTGCAAGACCTGCACTCCAAATCTCTTGCTGATAGGTATCAACGTTTGCATACAGTTCTTCAAGTGTATAGTAACCACTCATGGTGTCGCTCTGGGAAGCGGCATAACCGTCCATAGCACCCTTTACGTAGTAACCAGCATCGAAATACAAACCTTGGCTAGCAAAACTTTGGATAAGCATGAAGCCGTAAGTGTAGCTGAAGCGATCTTCCAAACTACCCAAGGAAGTTGCCTGAGCAGTGCTGATTGAGTAGGGAAGTACTCCTGTTGCTACCAAAGGGTTGATATATCTTATATCAGTTGCAATCCCATTTTCCATGACAACTTCCAAATAATCACCGGTACTTAAAGCGGAAACAGGATAGGTGGAAACTGTTGCATCATTGGTCATGAAAACAATATCGTTACCATCCAGCGTTCTAGCTGTAATTGTGTTATCAAGGGCAGATAGTACCCGTACGGTGACAGCCTGGTCATTGGCTTCCTTTATGCCTGTTGCGAAGAGCGAAGAGGCAATCATCATCATGGCCAATAAGGTCACGACCAGTTTAATGCGATAGCTTTTGTTCATAGTCATTCCTTTTTGTAGGTTCGTTGCTTTGTTTGCAACTTTCTTAAATGTACGTACTCTTAGAGTAAAGGTCAATGCAAGAGTTTTGAAGAAGGGGAGAAATTTACCTAGTATTCACATTGGCTAGCTGGAAATACTACGTTCATGGAGATTTATGTATTTGTATTGTGGATTGTCAAGTAAAGTATTGCATGATACGGTAGGAGAGCTGAAGGATAAGGAGTCAACTATGCCAGAAATTAAACGAAGCATTCCGAGTGGAAAAGACATTCAATTATTATATGAAACCGTAAGAATTGCAAAAGAGGCCAAAGAAAAAGGGAATCACCCCTTTGGCGCATTGCTTGCGGACAAAGATGGAAACATCTTACTCGAACAAGGCAACGATTTTGAGGAAGGTGGATCAGCTATGCATGCAGAGACCTTGTTGTTGTTTAAGGCTAGTAAAATCTATGACCCAGAGTTTCTTGGACAGTGTACGTTGTACAGCAATGCCGAACCATGTGTAATGTGTACCGGTGCGATGTACTGGACCAATGTCAGACGCTTGGTGTATGGAATCACCGAAGAACAGCTCTTGAGTTTGACTGGGGCCGATGAACAAAATCCAACGTTCAATCTTCCCAGCTATGAAGTTCTTGCCCATGGGCAAAAAGATATGGAAGTTGTAGGACCAACCGATGACCAAGATTTGATCCAGGCAATCATCGCCGATCATCTCTCATTCTGGGTACATTGATGATTGAGCTGCCATATTTACTCAAGGCCGAGAATATCGCTCGTCTGGAAGATGACAAGTTGCTCATCGGTGATAGACGTGTGTATCCATTTGAAAAAAGATTTGAAACTTGCTCAGATATCAATGAAATAGCCAATGCTCTAAAATCAATGGTCACCCAAGGTGGCGGACCGTTGCAAGTAGCCATGACAAGTATGCTGTATATCGGAAAGCAAATGCAGAAAGGGCATATGAATGCAGGGTTTGCCACGCTCGTGGAAGCGGCAAATCTGCTGATTCAAGCCAGACCGACCAATACAACCATGAAACGAACGTTGCAGGCTATGCTTAAGACATTAGAGGCAAGTGATGATTTCATAGTTGAGATTCCAAAGGTAGTAGACTCCTGGCAACAGTATTATGACGATATATATCATCGTATGGGCAAGCTCGGGAGTACTTTGATTCCTGAAAAAGCAACGATTCTTACTACATGTTTTGCCGAGCACACGTTTTTGCTATCGCTTGCATATGCGAAAGAAGAGGGAAAGGAAATACAGGCTCTGGTACCAGAGACAAGGCCGTATCTTCAAGGTAGTCGGCTGACTGCTCCTTCTCTTGAGGAAATGGGCATCAAGGCAACGGTAATTACTGATGGAATGGGGGCAACCTTCCTTTCTGAAGGATTTATTGATCTGTATTTGACGGCAGCAGATTTAGTTTGTATGGACGGGACTGTTGTGAATAAGGTAGGGACGCTTGCCAATGCTTTAGCGGCGAAGCAGTACCAAGTTCCGTATTATGCATTTTCCATTTCCCCTGATCCAACCTCACTCAGCAAGGCAGATATTCATATGGAATGGCGCGATGCGAAAGAAGTCACACAGTGTATGGGGCGCCCGACGACCCTCCCCACAATATCCGGTCTATATCCCGCATTTGATATCATTGATTCATCTTTGGTCAGTGGTATCGTGACTGGTAAGGGCTTATATAAACCTGAAGAAATTAGAAAGGAGTTCCTATGAAAGCAATAATTGGGGGAACAGGTGTTGATACCCTTGAAGGGATACAGTCAAAAAGAACGACCATTGAAACTCCCTATGGAGAGGTAGAAGTGTTTGTGGGTGAAGGTAAAGACAGTAATCTTGTCTTTTTACCTCGCCATGGATCGGAACACTCCCTCCCTCCGCATTTGATCAATTACCGCGCAAATATTTCTGCTCTCTCTCAATTGGGAGTAACAGAAGCGATTGGAATTTATGCAGTTGGCTCAATCACTGAATGCCTGCAACCTGGTGCAATTGGCATCGTCAAAGACTTTATCGACCTTACAAATGGGCGTGAGCAAACATTCTTCACTGGAGGGGAAAAGGGCGTTCAGCATATTCCGATGGACGAAGCCTTTAGCACTGATTTGAAAGAAAGAATCTTAAAGGAAGATCCTTCCTTGGTTGATGCTGGTGTGTATGCTTGTTCCAACGGTCCAAGACTTGAGACTCCTGCAGAGATACGATACATGAAAGCAATAGGTGCTGATATTGTAGGCATGACGCTAGCCACAGAAGTAGCCTTGCTCCGGGAGGCTTCCATCTCAACCCTTGCCTTAGCCTACAGCATCAATTGGGCTGCAGGCATCAAGCAAGGCGAGGTAGCCTTCATTGACAATACTACGATTAGTTCGCTGAAGGATCGAATGACGAAGCTTTGTAGAACCGTTCTTTAATCCAAATCTTCCAGACGATAGGGCGTATTCTGATAGACATGGTAATTCAGCCAATTTCTGAACAATAAATTGGCATGAGCCTTCCAAGTTACAGATATCCCTTTCTCTGGATCGTCATCTTCAAAATAATTCACCGGGACTTTAGGATTCATTCCAGCCTTCAAGTCTCGCTTATATTCGTCGGCTAACGTCTTTTGGTCATACTCACTGTGGCCGGTTACAAAGACTTTTCTTCCATCCTTGTTTGCGGCGAGATAGATTCCAGCTTCTTCTGATTCGGCAAGAACTTGTATGTCTTTGAGTTTTCTGACTTTTGCCTCATTCACCTTTGTATGCCTTGAATGGGGTGCCCAAAACGAATCATCAAA
>QJZS01000080.1 GCA_003247345.1 Spirochaetales bacterium | reverse complement strand
TGAACAACCTCCTTCGGGGGGTTGTTTTCTGTTTATATACAATCGATATTGCAATGAGCCAATCACGCTAAGAACCATGTCTGTATGGACTACCTAAAAATGGAGTAAAAATAGGAAAATCTCCATTTTTCTCATGCGCTTCAGCGTATCCTTTTTAATATTCTGATCCAATGCGATGGTACTTCAACCGATATTCGGCCTTGATTGGCTGACCATTGTGACCCATCCCACTGGTCAACCCAAAGACCATCAGGTAATGGTATGCCTCGGCATTGGCCTCCTTTGTCAGAATCCCAAACTGCAACGCCCGCTGCAGAGGTGCGTTGCACTCCAGCACCCGGAAGCATGTTCATAGAAGTGCCGTTTAGATTTGCCACCACGACCACTTCATCGGCCCCCAGTCTCCTACGAAAAGCCAAGGTTGTATTGGAAACAAAAAGCTCCTCATAACTACCATCACGTAAAGCTGGACTTTCAGAGCGTATAGCTGCCAATCGCTTGATCGTATCGACCAATTCCGACCGCCCGTTTCCCCAAGTCTTTGCTTCATCCCCTAAGGTTTCTAAATCCAAGGCTGGACGTAAGGGTGTATCAGAATCAGGCAGCTTTTCTCCAGGGATGCCGAATTCCGATCCATAGTAAATTGAGGGAATACCTGGCATGGTGAACATCAGTGCCATAGCTTGGTGTAGTTGCCATGATTCCTTGAGTACAGTACCCAGACGGTTCACGTCATGGTTGTCGGTGAAGGTGAATAGCTTGAAGTCACGATATAACCCAGCGCTTCCAAATTGACGATCAAGGCTGTAGGCCAGTTCAAACAGGTTGGCATCGGCAATGCTCGACCAAATTCCCTTATAAAGCTCATAGTTTGTAATGCTTTCCAACAGGTCCTGTCCCATACTGGTACGGTAATCTCCATTGACCATTTCACCCAGTAGCCACGCATCAGATTTACACTCTCGTGCAACCTTGCTGATGAATCGTATGAAATCCTGACTGAGACAATCTGCTGCATCGAGGCGTAGACCATCTATGTGGAAGGTATCAAACCAAAATCGAACTACATCAGCCCACCATGCCTGCACTTCACTGTTGTCAGTGTTGAGACGAACCAAACTGTAGTGCCCTCCCCAAGTGTCATAATCAAAACCATCATTACAAGGATTGTTCCTGTCAGTACGAAGATTTGATATCCATTGCTCGTATCTTCCATGCCCATTGCAGTTTTTAAGTTCTTGGAATTGGGGAGACTGCCGCCCTAAGTGATTGAACACTGCATCAAGTACCACCTTGATGTTCTTTTGATGACAGTAATCAACAAGATTCGTAAGGTCTTCATTATTTCCAAGTCGGGGATCTACCAACTTCGGGTTGATCGTATCGTAGCCATGACTTTCTGAATGAAAGACAGGTCCAAGATACAATGTATCACAGCCAAGATTGGCGAGATGATCGACCCACGGTTCTAATTCCCTGAGGTTTTTTGGGTGATTAATTGTGGTTTGCCTGAGTCCTCCCATAAGTCCTAGAGGATATATCTGATAGACGAATCGTGGGGTGTTTGAATTGAATAGTTGCATTGAAAACTCCTTTTAGTAACGTATTATATACCTACCGTACGGTATATATTTGTGTATATATAATTCTCCTGAAGATGTACATTCCTCAACATTCAAGAGAATATTCCGTGAAGATAATGGTGAACTGCTTCTCGTCTATTTGGTGCATCCAGGTTGCAACCCCCGCTTAAGGAAAGCCCGATCCAAGAATGAACCATGCCTAAGAAGGTGTGAGCATAAATTGCTTCTCGACCCCTGAAGGCACCGTGCCAAGGGGACGCGAGATTAAATAGTTGATTAATCCGTCCCCTCAATTCTGCCAGAAACGGCAATACTACTGCACTTCCTTCTGATTGTGGTGGTGCATGGTATTGGGATAAAACGAGGCGGTAGAAATCAGGGTTAACTGTAGCGTAATTCCATATATAGGAAGTAACTTGATCCAGATAAACCTTAATGGCATCACCAGAAAGTTGGTCACTATTCGTCGGTAAAAATCCATCGAGCCCTTTGAGTAAATCCGAGCCCCAATGGGAAACCAAAGCTTCTAAGAGACCTCTTTTGGAACCGAAGTGATAATACATAGTTGGCTTGGTTATTCCTGCTGCATCACAAATAGCTGCAACGCCTATGGCTTCATATCCTTTCTTTGCAAAAAGCCCTAAAGCTTGGAGAAGAATGTGTTCTTTGGTATTCGTTGGTACTTCCATGCTTCCTAATATACCGTTAGGTATATATTTTTGTCAAGTTTTTATTATTTGTTATGCTGAACTTGACCAGAATTTTATATTGATTTGTGTTTGGGAGACCAGCATTACATAAGATTGCAGGACACAAGTGGCTGTGATACAGTATTACCGTTCAGTAGGAGTTTTTTATGATTACCAAACTGTTTGATGCCATGGTTGCTTATTACTCTGGGGATGCAAGACGAATTGCACACTTTGTGAAAGTCCACGGATATGCCCGAGCGATCGGCTTGATGGAAGGATTGGATGAACAGACCCAATTCATTCTGGAAGCCTCTGCTCTTGTGCATGACATCGGTATCAAGGTGTGTGAGGAAAAGTATCAAAGTACCAGAGGTGACCTACAAGAGAAAGAAGGGCCTGCCATTGCAAGTAAACTGCTTCTGGATCTTGGATTTACCGTCCCAGTTGTTCAACGCATAACGTATTTGGTAGGGCACCACCACACTTACACAGACATCATAGGAGCAGACTACCGGATATTGGTGGAAAGTGACTTTCTGGTAAACTTGCATGAAGATGAAGCGGACGAGAAAACTATCAGAACCGTATATGAAAGAATCTTCAAAACCGAGTCAGGCAAGCGCCTCTGCAGAGAAATATTTGCCTTATAGGGTCGCTCTGTTTCTTCCGCTTTCCTTCACCAGGTACAAGGCTCGGTCGGCAGCCTCAATCAGCTCATGCTCTTCATTGGCATCACACTCGGGGAATGAAACTCCTCCGATGCTGACCGTTACGTGAATCTCTTGGTCCCCATACATAACCCGTTTTTCCTCAATCTTTCGTCTGATGGATTCTGCAACATCCAAGGTATCTTCACGATTTGCACCAAGAAGGATGACCATGAACTCGTCACCACCGAGACGAACCAAGATATCACCTTCACGGAGCTGGCTGCGAGCTGTAGTGGAAACAGAACGCAGGATGCGGTCCCCCACTGTGTGGCCATAGGTATCATTGACCTGTTTGAATTTATCAACATCAAGCATCAGAAGGCCAAGAGAACCATCTTGCTTTATCGATCGTACAAACTCCTCATGCAATCGAGTCATACCAAAGCGTCTGTTATAGAGACCAGTCAAAGGATCGACGGCAGCAAGTTTCTGAACTTGATCATGAGTTAGAGCATTATGCAGTGCAAGAGCCAGACTACTACTGAACAATTCGATGGTATCGGCAGTCTCCTTGGCTATAGGCTGGGCCAAGGCAAAGACCAGAACCCCAAGGGGAACTTGTTTATAGACAACCGGCTGTACGATGACTTGCATTGGTCTGAATGTGGTACACACCCCATCCAGCTGTACTTCCTCAGGAATATCAACCACTGCTCGCTGCAAGCTCTGCATGCAGGACAGAATCATCTGGTTCTCACCAAGCTGGTCATTCTGTTTCAAGCCAATAGAGGAAAAGGTTTCCAATCGTCCGCTGGTCTCAACCAAGATGGCACCACCAGGGATAGAGAACATTTCCAAGAGTTTTGATAAGGCACTCTTGCACAACTGGTCGGTCTCAAGATGACTGGTCAGCATGCTGGTGTAGGAACGAATCTCCTTTTCCAAACGCATAGAGGCTGAAAGTGTATCAACAAGATTGTTAAAGGAGCGACTGCTGGTGCCGATGGCATCCTCACTGTCTACCGGAATATGGCAGTTCTCAGGAGTACAGTCCAAAATATCTTCTCTTCCCGAAATCCCTTTGAGGTGGGTTTCAATCTGCTGCATATGCTCGGACAACGTCATGAGCCGCTTCCCTACTATGGATTGGGCAAGGAAGATATTTACTGCTCCGACACATAGTCCAGCAGCAATACAGACGAGAAAGAACCACCAAGAGAATGCAATGGTACGATCCATGCCAAGCAGAACCATGAAAAATGGAAAGATAAGTCCAACGACCATTCCGAAACCCATCATCCAAATAGCGAGGTCATTGAAAACTTTCTTCGTCAATCTCATGCGCATATGCTCCTATTATCGAATGTACGTATGTATAGTATAGGTTATCACCGAATAGGTACAGATAAATTATGCATCCAGAATGGGGATTTGAATCTCAGTGATGAACTGATTGTTGTCACTCTCCACAAACTGATCGAGGATATTGAAGTTCACCTGCCAATCGGCAAGTTTCAGATTCTTACCTTTTTCCCTGATACGATCGAATGCAGTAGAAATAGTTTCGTACGGGCCGTGGTGATAACCACAGAGGAAGGAACCAGCTTTCAAAATCGATACTTCGTTTGGACTGGGTAATTTCTCATCTTGGGGGTCATATTCAAAGAGATAGGCACCGAAGTACTTGGTTCCCCCCTGATAAAAGACCAAGGTGGGATGGAAGTAGAACACATCCGTACCATACAGGATCTCTTCCGAGCCGATGTGGATATAATAACGATCTCCAAACGTCTTGATCTTTATCTTGTCCAATTCCACTTCAGGAAGCTCTTGTTGTACAAATTCCAACTTACGCTGTATGGCTGAATCGATATTGATCAACTCCTGCCAGCGTTGTCTGAGAAGCTTTGACTGGGCTTTCAGGTGCTCCATCGTGCGGTCTACGGTTCGGCTATCTAAATACTGGCGTATCTGCTCCAGTGAGTAGCCCAATCGCTTGAGATACCTGATGGAAGCAACCTGATACACTTGGTCGAATTTATACAGACGATATCCGTTCTCCGGGTTCCTCATAGAAGGAACCAAGAGCCCGATCTTATCATAGTAGCGTAAGGTTTGCACATCAACGGCAAAAAGGTCTGCCAGTTCACCAACAGTAAAGAAATCCTTCATGCTGAAATTCTAGCGTTTGTCCCGCTCGTAAGGAACCCCCAATGCTGCGGGGTCATGACTCTTTCCAATGGAAAAGAGCAGTACAAGAATAGTAACAAGATACGGGAACATCGCGAATAATTGGGAAGGAATGTTGGATCCCAAGGTCTGTAGCCTTATCTGTAAGGCTTCTGCCGAACCGATAACCAGAGCTGCAGCCAAAACACCTACAGGATTGCGCCGTCCGAGAATAACCGCGACCAAAGCTATGTAGCCTTTACCGCTGGTCAGGTTTTCCTGGAAGAACCCAAGCTTGACCGTAGAGAGATACGCTCCCCCTAGACCACCAAGCAATCCGTTGGCAATAGCTGCGGTATAACGTACTTTCTTTACATTCAGACCGGCGGTATCTGCAGAACGTGGGTTTTCACCTACAGCCTTGAGGATGACACCCCATTCGGTCTTATAAAAGAGAACTAGAATCAAAACGACAAACAGCAGCAACATATAGACGAACGGATCTTGATTGAAGAATGCCTGTCCTATGACCGGAATCTTGGAAAGCAAGGGAATCTCCATCCTACCAATCGTTTGTATGGAAGGCAGTGTGGTGGTTTGTCCGAACTGCATCAGAAACAAGAAACTGGTAAGACCTAGAATAAGGAAGTTCAAGGCAAGGCCTGCAATGGTTTGGTCTGCTTTGCAGTAAATGCTCAGCCAAGCATGCAAAAGACTTACTGCAATACCTCCTAGAATACCGAACAATAAGCCAAATAGAGGATTGGAATATTGGAACATAGCCCAGAAACTGAAGTAACTACCGCTGAGCATGATGGCTTCCACACCAAGGTTGCTTATTCCAGCTCTTTCGCTGATGGTCTCCCCCAACCCTGCAAGGGCAATCGGGGTGGCCATACGGACGGTAGCAGCAAGAAAGGTGGTGATTAGTGTAAGGCTAAAGATTTCCATACTACTCCTCCTTACAGCCGAAGAGCTGCTTTCGGGCAAGAATCATGATGACCAACAGACCCATGATAATTGAGGCTATCGAAGTAGGAACCCCACTACTTCGTTGCATTGCCATCGAACCTACCTGCAGGGCCGCAATTCCCAGAGCGCTGAGGATAATGAGGAACGGATGGTTCTTTCCAAGCAGTGATACTACGATTGCCAGATATCCATAGCTTGGGCTGATACCTTCGATAAGACGATGGTGCAGTCCTGCAATCTCTGACACGCCAGCAAGGCCTGCAAGGCCTCCACTGATCAGAGAAGAAAGCACCACATGACCGGTAACAGAGATACCGCTACAAATACTAGCCCGTTTATTAAGACCTACTGCTCGCATACAGAACCCAGTCGACGTCCTGAACATCAGCAAGTACACCAAAGCAGCACAAACCAGGGCGAGAATGAGCCCTGCATGCAAACGTGTAGGTAACAGCAACATTGGGAAATAAGTAGACTCAGGTAAGATAGGTGACATGGGATACGGATATGTCGGATCCTTTAAAGAAGTTCTGACCAATATGCCTACCAAATTGATGGCGATATAGTTCAGCATGATTGTATTGATGATTTCCGATAACCCAAACTTCGCCTTCAGAATTCCAGGGACCACCGACCAAAAACCACCGGCAAGAAATCCCAAGATAAGGGCAAAGGTTATCATGAGTACAGGCGGCAGATTCGGGAAGGTCATCCCAAGCCATGTAACGGCAATTGCTCCGAGATAGATTTGCCCTTCAGCCCCGATATTTAAAAATCCGGTACGAAATCCTACCGATACTCCTAAGGCAGCAAGAATCAAAGGAGTAGCACGAACCAGTACTTCACCAATTGAGTATGTAGAACCAACAATGCCTCGAAGGAATGAGGAAAGAGCCTTGGGAATACTGCTGCCCACCATGGCAATCAATAACAACGATACAACCAGTACGAACACACCCACAGCAACAAGGGAAATTGCATTTCTCGTCGAACGATTCATGCATTCCTCCTTTCGACAGTACCTGCCATTAATAATCCAAGATAGGTCAAATCCACATCTCCTTCATTCACAATCACGTCAGCAATTTGACCACGGTATATGACAGCGATGGTATCACTCAAATCTAAAATTTCTTCCAGATCAGAAGAAATCAGTACAACCGAGCATCCCTCCCTTCTCAGGGCAAGCAAAGTTTTATGCACTTCCTCAGTGGAGCCTATATCCAACCCTCTTGTTGGCTGACAAGCAATGACCACCTTCGGAGAACCTGCCAGTTCACGGGCAAGAATCAACTTCTGTTGGTTTCCTCCCGAAAGATATCGTACGGGGTGTTCGATAGCCCCAGTCTTGATGGCATATTCGTTAACAGCTTGCTCAGTTTGCTTATGCAATTCTTTGTAGTCGATCAAATGATGCTTCTTACAATCAGTAGTTCTATATTTGGTAAGCAACAGGTTTTCCTGAAGGTCCATATCGAGGACCAAGCTATCAAGCAGACGGTCATCCGATATGTATCCAAAACCAAGGGACCGACGTTGCTTTACTCCCAGATGTTCAAGATTTTGGCCATCAAGGGCTATGGTTCCTTCCTTGATTTTTCTGATACCAAGCATAATTTCTGCCAATGCTTTTTGGCCATTGCCATCGACACCGGCAATACCGACGATTTGACCAGGGGGAACGCTCAGCGAAAGCGGGCCAATCTCTTCATGAGCTCCAATGATGGAGGAAACTTCAAAACCTTTCGTATCGTAGGCAAACGGAAGTTTTGACTTGGTTGCGTTTTGCAGTTTTCGACCTACCATCAACTGGGATAGTTCTTCTTTGCTGGTTTGGGAGGTAGCAACCTCGCCTACCTTTTCGCCTGAACGAAGGATGGTGATACGATCGGTAAGATCAAGGACTTCAGCGATATGGTGGGTAATGATAATGACTGAGTGTCCTTCGCTTCTGAGGCGCCTCAGGATATCAAACAGGCTCTCTACTTCCTGCGGGGTCAACACTGCGGTAGGCTCGTCAAGAATAAGCAGTTTAGCCTGTCTATAGAGTACTTTGATAATCTCAACACGCTGTTGTTGTCCAACTGACAAGGTGTTTACCAATGCTGTGGGGTCTACAGCTAGGTGGTAACGTTCACTGAGCGTACGGATTTCTTCGTCTACTTGTTTTCGTTTTACAAATGGGTAACCAGGGCTTTTCAACCCCAAGGTAATGTTCTCACTGACTGTGAGTGTTGGAACAAGGGTGAAATGCTGATGCACCATTCCAATCTTATGGTTGATGGCATCCTTGGGGCTCTTAATCTGAACAGGATTTCCCTCTAGTTCTATTGAACCACTATCTGCCTGATAAATACCATAGAGGATATTCATCAAGGTAGTTTTGCCTGCCCCGTTTTCTCCTAAGAGCGCGTGTATCTCACCCTGTTCGACCGTCAGGTTTACCTTGGTATTGGCACTTTTACCAAAAAACGCCTTGTCGATCTCGATCATCTTGAGAAAAGACATACATGCTCCTATCAGAATCGTGCTCCCCAACTGAGGAGCACGATATATACAATGCTTAGTTAGTGCGGGTTTCGATCAAAGGAACTACAAAGCTTCCATCCAGAATCTTTGCTCTGGTGTCGGCGATCAAGTCTTTGACAGCCTGGGGAATCTTATCCTCAAAGCTGTTGTAACCAGAAATATCAACGACTCCGTCCTTCATTCCGAGGTTATAGACGCCACCTTCATAAGTACCACTCTGCACTTTCTCGACAGCGGTCATTACGACGGCAGGAACACTATAAACTGTAGAAGCCATGACGGTACTTGGAGCAATGGAATTCTGGTCGTAGGAGTCACCAGTTGCCAAAAGTCCACGTTCCTCAGCTGCCTTGATCACACCGGTTCCAGCCTGGTTTGCACAATGGGAAAGTACATCTGCACCCTGGTCAGCCATGGAAAGAGCTGCCTCTTTACCAAGTGCAACATCGGTGAAGCTACTTACATATGCTTCCAAAACCTTGATGGAAGGATTCACTGCCTTGGCGCCGAGTTTGTAGGCTTCCAAGACTTTGGTGATGGAAGGCTGTTCAAATCCACCTACGATACCGATGGTTCCAGTCTTGGACATGGAAGCAGAGAGCATACCCATCAGGTACCCAGCCTGTTCACATGCCATTACGTAGGAAGCTACGTTATCGCTAGAAGCATTGGACTCAATAGCCATGAATTTTGCCTTAGGGAACTGAGCAGCAACGCGAACTGCGGGATCTCCGTACTGGAATCCATGACCGATAATCAAATCATAGCCCTGTGCAGCGTAATCGCGGAAGGCAGCTTCGCTGTCAGCAATACCTACGTTTTCTGAGTAGGCGGTTTCAATGCCATACTTCTCTTCGGCTTCTTTCAAACCAGCAAATGCCACGGCGTTCCAACCTTGGTCATTGGCGGGTCCAGAGAGAATCAATGCAACTTTCATTTTGTCAGCTGCAACACTCTGTTCTTTTGTTCCGGCAGCCATCAAGGCTGTCATTCCAAGTAGCAGAACCAAACAAGCTACCAGCAATGTCTTTTTCATGTCGTTACTCCTCTTATGGGTTTCCCCATTGAATGCACTACTATGAGAGGAAGAACTGGGGGAAGAGAGAGCGTAGTCGCTCAGTACAGACTTTTTCAGCTTCAGAAGCAAGTGCTGTTTCATCAATATCCCCAAGAATTCCATCTTTGAAAACAATATTGCCACCAACCATGGTAAGTGCTACCTCTCCGGTACAACCCACTCTGGCTAGAAGATTCTTTGGATCATGCAAGGTACCTGCCATGGGCAGCTTTGTTGCATCAATAGCGAACAGGTCTGCAGCTTTTCCTACTTCCAAGGACCCAATGTCGTCCCGACCAAGGGTTTTTGCCCCATGAACGGTGGCAATCTTGAGCATCTCGTAGGCAGAAGGGCAACTTTTTCGGCTCTTACTGTTATAGGCTTGGCCAAGGTACCCGATTCTCAGTGCATCAAGCAAATTGGAACCATCGTTGGTTGCAGACCCATCACAACCGAGGGATACATTCATTCCGGCTTTTTCCATAGCTCCGATATCCAGGATTGGGAATCCTCCCAAAATTGCTGGGGCAGGACAGTGGGACAAACCAGTTTTGGTCCGAGCCATTACTTCGTACTCTTCTTCAGTGAGTTCCCAGCCATGGGCAAACCAGACGTCTTCACCGACAAATCCAATTTCCTCGGCCCAATCGAGAGTACGCTTCCCATACCGTTCCACCATAATGGGGTTCTCGCCTTCACCAAGATGGGTATGCAGTCGCACACCCTTCTCTCTTGCGAACTTCACCGATTCAATGAAGGTTTCTGGATAGCTATTTATTGGCTGACAGGGTGCGACCACAATCTGGCTCATGCTGTTCGGCTTGGGATCGTGATACAGTTTGATCAAACGATCACAGTCGGCAAGAAACTCCTCTGTGGTTTCAAGCATTTCGTCTGGGATGGTGCTTCCTTCTTCTCTGGGAAGCGTATTGCAACCACGACCTGCGTGGTAACGGATTCCCAGCAGCTTTGCTGCCTCCATCTGACGATCAACTGCTTCTTTTCCTGTCTTTTTTGTATAACAATACTGGTGGTCGAAGGCTGTGGTGCAGCCATGTTTGAGTAGATCTGCCATCGCCACCAGTGAAGAGTAATAAATTACATCGCTGTCTATCTGTGCAAAAATACGATAAATTTTATCGAGCCAATCAACAACGATCATATTGGGAAAATCAATGGTTATCAAATTTCGGACGAAGGTCTGGAAAAAGTGATGGTGAGTATTTACCAACCCTGGATAGACGATGTACTTGCTTCCATCGATGACTTGAGCCTCAGGAGCCGAAAGGTTCTGTCCGATCTTTTCAATTTTGTATCCGTCGATCAGAAGATCACAATTCTTATACACAGTGTCTGCTGAATCACAACTAACCAATGCTTGGATATTCTTCAGCAACTTCTTTTGGCTCATCACACTCCACCTTTTACTTAGATGTTAGTACGATAAACCTTATAGTAACTATAGGGTCAAGTAAAA
>QJZS01000055.1 GCA_003247345.1 Spirochaetales bacterium | reverse complement strand
CAAAGACGGCAACTGCGGCAGTGCCAAAGCCGATTAGGATTTTGTTCAGACTGGTAGTAAGGACAGTTCCTATCGCCTGCATGATAATAGTTGGGATTCCGACAGCATAAATGTCTTTAACCGTCTGTTTCTCCAACTTAAAGTACTTTCGATGTAAGGACACTTCTTTGTTCTTTCGAACAAAATAGATAGCGAGGAAAGCCGATACATGCTGGGCAAATACGGTTGCAATCGCAGCACCCATTACACCGAGGCGGGGGAATCCAAATAATCCGAAGATTAGGATTGGATCGAGAATAATGTTGATACTAGCCCCGGTAATTTGGATGATCATTGGGTGGATGGTATCGCCGGTGGATTGCAGAATTCTTTCACTGGTAATGTCTATGAATATTGCCAAGGAGAAAATCAAGCAGATGGCGATATATTGACTTCCCATCTTTACCAGACTCGGGTCCGTGGTGAAAAATTTGATAAATGTCTTTGTGAAAAATATTCCGATAATTGCAAAGACGCTCCAGCTGATTACAGCAAGAATCAAGCCATTGGCTCCTGCCTTGTTTGCAGCTTCGGTATCATTAGCACCTAATTTTCTGGAAAGCAGTGAATTTACGCCAACCCCGGTTCCAACACTGACAGCTATCAATAAATTCTGCAGCGGAAATGCCAGCGTAACCGCTGTAAGGGCATCATGGCTGAAATGAGAGACGAACATACTGTCCACAATATTGTATAGAGCTTGCACCAACATGCTGAGCATAATGGGAAAGGACATGGACAGAACGAGTGTAGGGATCGGTTTGATCCCCATCTTATTTTCTTGAACAGATTGCATGGGTATTCCTTTGTATGCGGGGATTTTCCGCACAGACCACAGTAATAACACACCTCCCGATTCTTAGTAAAGCAGGTTTGTTAATTTGTTTTTTCTACGAAAGCCGCTACCTCTTTACTGCATTGGTTTTCATCTACGCGAATCAGTATTAGGTAACCCCCAACAAAGAGGAGTACCAAGCTGAAAATGCCGAATCTGGAGCTTCCAGTGGCGAGTGTTACTATGCCCATGAGCAACGGTCCTATGATGGCAGCAAATTTGCCGAGCATATTGAAGAATCCGAAGAATTGGGCCGACCGTTGTTTGGGGATCAGACGGGTATAATACGAACGACTGAGCGCCTGTATGCCTCCTTGGAATAATCCAATGCAAACAGCCAACAGATAAAAGTGAATAGGACTCGTCATAAAATAGCCCAGAATTGCGATAATAGCATACGCCCCTATGGCAACTTCCAAAGCTTTTCGTACACCAATTTTCTTTCCGAAAGCGGCATATCCCAAAGCAGAAGGGAATGCTACGAATTGGGTGATAAGGAGTGCAATGATCAAGGATTCGCTTGGGAAATTCAAACTGGTTCCGTAATTCACTGCCATACGGATGATGGTGTCCACACCATCGATATACAACCAGTAAGAAAGTAAGAAGATGGCTATGGTTTTCAATTGTTTGAAGCTCTGGATGGTTTGTTTTGTGATAAGCAGTCCTTTGCTTACTGCCTTTTTAAAGGTAAGAGTCTCTTTGGTTGTTTCTTCTTTTACAAAGAATATAAGAGGTAGTGTGAATACAATCCACCAAATTCCAACAATGACGAAGCTGATCTTGATTGCCTGTTCTGCACTGGGTATTCCAAACCAAGAAGGGTTGAGATACATCAAAACATTTACCAAAAAGAGTAATCCCCCGCCTATATAGCCCAAACTGAATCCGAGGGAAGAGACGAAGTCTACTTCCTTCTCTGATGCTACGAATGGGAGTATGGCATCATAGAATGTATTTGCGCCGCTGAACCCTACGACTGCAACAGTATAGAAGAGCACGGCCAATGGCCAATTTCCCATTTGCAGGACATATAAGCTGGCAGTCATGACTGAACCGAGGAGAGCAAAAAATGCCAAGAGTCGCTTCTTATAGGAGCCCCAGTCAGCAATAGCTCCCAGAACTGGAGCCATGAGTGCTACGATCAGTGATCCCAGGGAATTTGCGAGTCCTAAGTAAAAAGTGCCTTCCTGGCTGCTGGAACCAACTGCCCAGTACGCACTGAAAAAGACAGGGAAAAATCCTGCCATCACAGTGGTAGCGAAAGCACTGTTGGCCCAATCATAAAAAGCCCAAGCGTATATCGAGCGTTTGGAATCTTGCATGAAATACTCCTCTTGTGTAGCGTACCAGCAAATATGCCTCCTGTCATGGCAATTGTTTTAAATAAGTGCAAATTCTTTGTATCTTGAATAATAGGGCATCCTCCAATACAATACGCACTTGAAGATATCCTAGAAATATGGGAGGTTTTTCCCCATGATTGTATGTAAATTCGGCGGAAGCTCTGTTGCCGATGCCAAACAGATACAAAAAGTAAAATCCATCGTTGATGCGGATGCCCGACGGCAGGTTGTCATTGTTTCTGCTCCCGGAAAGAGAAACAAGGATGATGAGAAAGTTACTGATATGTTGTATGCCTGTAATGCCGTAGCCCAACAAGGGCAAACTTGCAAAGTCTTGTTCAAGAAGGTCACAGAACGTTTTACTACGATTCTTGATAATCTTGGTATGGATAAAGCCCCATTCCTTCCTGTTCTGGAAGATGTAAGACAGAAAATAGATTCGGGTTTTGGTGCTGAATACACTGCAAGCCGCGGTGAATATTTAAACGCAAAATTGATTGCAGCTTATTTTGGCTGGGAATTTCTCGATGCACAATCCTATATTGTTATTAATCCTGATGGGACGGTGAATGACCATAGCTATGCAAATTTGAAGAAAGCCATGAATAAGGACAAGAAATATATTGTTCCTGGTTTTTATGGTTCTGATGCAGAAGGAAAGGTGAAAACGTTCAGTCGTGGCGGTTCCGATATTACCGGAGCTATCCTTTCAAGTGCCTGTGATGCCGAGTTATATGAGAACTGGACGGATGTTTCC
>QJZS01000015.1 GCA_003247345.1 Spirochaetales bacterium | reverse complement strand
AGAATCCCTTCCATAGGAAGAAAGTTGTACTTTTACGGCAGCACTTTCCCGAGTCTTGGAAGCAAAGCCGAACCAAACGGTTCCAACAGGCTTCTCTTCTGTCCCTCCCTCAGGACCAGCTATGCCACTGACCGACAAAGACCAATCACTTCCTGATTGCTTTCTGATTCCTTCTGCCATCTCAATTACACACTTTTCGCTAACCGCCCCTTCCGATTCGAGTGTCTCTTGGGAGACCCCGAGCAAGGTTTGCTTAGCTTCATTGGCATAACTGGCAACACCACCCCAGAACCATGCGGAACTTCCGCTGGTATCGGTAAGTAGTTTGGAGACCAATCCAGCTGTACAACTTTCCGCTGTGCTGATGGTTTCCTTTCTCTCTGATAGCAGATTAGTAAGAAGCTCGGCCGGTTGCACATCGCCATCTGCCACCAGGCAAGAGCCAACCAATTCCCTGAGCTTGTTGGCCATGAGAGTACGGTCCTCTGTGCTGCCATCTACAAGATACAGACTAATTTTCAATTCCTGGAACCGAGTACCCCACTGAAGACCGTTGAAGGTAACTGATTTACACAACTCCTCCAGCTTTGATTCAGGAATCAGGAAGGTTGAATATTCGCTACGTGAATAATCATCATGGCCTATCAGCTGGGCAAACCAAGGAAGCACTTCATCAAAAAACATGGGCTGCATTTCCCTGGGAGGTCCGGGCATTGCCACACAGGCAACCTGCCTTTCGCCTACGGGAATGAATCCTTTGAAGCCACAAGCAGTTCCGAAAGGATTGGGGATAACCTCAAATCCATCGGGAATCATGGTTTGCTGCTCATTGGCTCCCCAGATCCTTTCTCCAACCCTTGCATACAGAGCATCAAAAGCCCCTTTATCACGTATCAGCTCGACTTGCGCCAAAGAGGCAACGATGTTACGGGTCATATCATCACTGGTTGGACCAAGCCCACCGGTAAGGACAACCACATCACAATTATCGATACAATCGCGAAGGACATCACCGATGGTTCCATCATCAGGAACAAGGACCATGCGATCTACCCTATATCCCAACTGGGTCAATTCCCTTGAAACTACCTGACAATGGCGGTCGGCAATGACCCCTCGGGTCAATTCCGTCCCAATAATGAAGAGAGCAGCACTGGTATAGGTCATCTTACTGTTCCTTTTTTGTGGTAAAATACAGGTACAATCGATAGAGGATTCCGCCTGCTAGGAATATTGCAGAAAGGTAAATCGTCAGATAGGCAAACCAATTGATATGGTCGGTATAGAACGTAGTGCCAAATGTATCACCTGAATACACAGGGACATCATATATATGATAGCCCACCGTAAACGGCTTCATGGGATCAATGATCTTGCCGGTAACGTCAATAACACAGGTCATGCCGCTGTTCGTTCCACGTACTGTAGTTCTACGATTTTCGATTGATCGGAATACTGCCAAACCAAGATGCTGCATCTCTGCCGAAACCGCTTTCGACCAACCGTCATTGGTCATATTCACAATTACATCTGCCCCATTTTCGACAAATTTTGCATTCAGATCTCCGAAGACATCCTCAAAACAAATGGGGGTTGAGAACTTTACCCCTTCTGATGTCGTGAACACGACAGGCTCTGTTCCCGTTTCCCACCAGTTGTAATCATTGGCAAGCAACAGATTGTATAACCATGGTAACTGCTTCTCATAGGGGAAGTGCTCGGTAAAAGGAACCAAGTGCTGTTTTCTGTAGGTATTCTGGATCTTGCCATCTTCGAAGAAAATGACAGTATTGTAGTCTTTGCGATTCCAAGTCCCATCTTCCCCTAAGGCTGGCTTGTTCGGGTCATCAATGACACCCTCAGGATTACCGGTAACCAAAGGAACTGGAAGCGATTTTCCAAAGGAAACGAACTCATCCACCAAAGCAGAGGTATCAGGGTCGGAAGGATAATTCTCATGCCAGGCAACAGAAGGTACAAATGCCGTTTCTGACCACAAAACGATATCAGGTTTTTCTTCAAGGGCTTCAAGAGTCATTTTTCTGAGGGTATTGAAGTTTCTCTTGTAGGTCTCATAACCACCTTTCCAGGTATCGGCACTATGTTGTACGGTAGCAACTTTCCAAGTCTTGTCCGGAGTTTGGTTGTTCCAATAATGCATGGAAGCAAACCCAAAGATCAAAGTAGCCAGAAGTGCAACACCATAGGTTATGACAAAAATGAGATGTTCTTTCAGGTATCCTACAAAAGTCTGTTCGCTTCTTCTCTGATACCAACGATAGAGATAGACCGCCAAAAAGGTTTGGGGCAGTACCATCATGAAGGTCACACCCCAAACACCAAAGATCTCTGATATTTGAATGAGTGGCAGGTAGCGATAAATCGCAGAGCCAAGCGTACCATAAGGGTAACCGGCGAACCAATCCTGGCTCAGGTATGAATAAGCAACCCAAATGATGCCTTCAATGATGTACCCATATTTCTTGAAAAGCTTCTGTGCAGCTTTCAATGCCGGGAACAGAAGAATCATCTCGCCGCCCTTGATAATAGGAACGATCAGGATTGCTAATGGGTGGAATGTTTTAAGCCAGTAATTGAAGAAAAGATAGAATACGAATCCATAGAAGAAGCCGTAAACCGGTACTAATTTCCAACTTGTGTTCCTAATTACAGCAAACACAGGGATTAAGGCAAAGAAGGCGATAAATCCAATTCCATCCGTCGACAGGAGACCTGGAAAGGCAATTGAATAAATAAACGCAGATACTAATAACACAAGAACCTCAGAACAGACCGTTCTGAGGTTCCGCCTTGCATGCAAGTCAACCAAGAGATTTTCTCCTATGCATTATACTAAACAAACCGTTCAGTCGTTCATCGGCTTGTTGTCACGCAAGTCCCACACGTAATCCTTGAGTTCTTTGCCAGGGCGGAAAATTGCCACTCCATGGGTCTCGACGGCAACAATGGCGCCAGTCTTAGGATTGCGTGCTTTTTCGCGACCCTTACGGGTGCGTACTTCGAAGGTTCCGAAACCGCGAAGTTCGATAACCTGATCATCTTTCAGACCAGCTTTTACTTCTTCGAAGAACTCGTCAATAATCTTGTGGATATCGGCTCTATTAAGTCCATGCTTCTCATGTAGACTTTCGATTATGGCTGCTTTTGTCAACTTTGGTCCTGCCATGGTAACTCCTTCAACACGTTAGTACACATATATATAAGCCGATTTGAATATCGGCGTGTTTCAAATTTTTTTAGTCTTAATTATTCAGCAGCTTGAGCGGTCAGTTTATTGAACCTATTCTGCAATCTTGATTTCTTGCGGCTAGCAGTGTTTTGATGGATAACACCCTTTCCAGCAGTTGTATCGAGCAATTTGATACTCAGGGCCAAAGCGGAAGCGGCAGCGTCCTTATCTCCAGCGACTACAGCAGCATCAAATTTCTTGATTGCGGTGCGCATCGTGCTTTTTGTTGCGCGGTTTCTCATTCTTCGAACCTGGTTTTGTCGCTCTCGTTTTTCAGCAGACCTGTTAATCACGTAATACCTCCAAACATATTACCTAGAATACGTATTTCTTATTTTAAAGTTGGGGCCGGCAACAAAGGGCCGACGGTCTAACAACATATCACAGTCTATAAAATCGGTCAATACAATGCTTTATTTCAGTTGGACAAAAATTCATTTGCATACTCTTTTACAATCTCCCACCGTTTGGTATCAGTATTGAAAAAGACTGCTGACTGCGGAATTGAGAGCGTTCTGCCCTCACTTCCACTAAGCATAATTTTCTTTGACAGTATGTTCACTTCATTAACTTTCATCAAGTCGTAACCCACCTTCAGCTTGCTCCCCTCCGGAGGATAATTACGTTTTTCTTCCACATAAAAATCATATTCATAGGAAAGACAACAGAGCAAGCGTCCGCAAGGACCTGAAATCTTCATACTATTGAGCGAAAGATTCTGCTCCTTTGCCATTTTAATCGATACAGGATTGAGCTTGTCGGTAACACTATGGCAACAGTAATCCCGACCACATACGGCAAGGCCACCAAGAACACGACTTTCGTCCCGTACCCCGATCTGCCTAAGCTCGATGCGAATCCTGAATATCGAAACAAGATCCTTCACCAACTCCCTGAAGTCTACACGGACATCCGCGGTGAAGAAGAAAATAATCTTGGGCTCCCCAAGCAGGAAATGTGCGGTAACAAGCTTCATATCCAACTTATGGTAGGCAATCTTCTCACGACAAATCCGCATTGCCTCGTCTTCTTTTGCGGTTAGTTCCTGATATCGATTCATATCAGAAGGTGTGGCAAGTCGGTCAATCCACAAAACATCACCTGATAATTCGAGTTCCTCAGGATCCGGTTGCGGATTACAACCTGGACAGGAACCACACACAGGCTCTTCTTCATCTGTATAGTAAGGTTCTACACCTTGTTCGGGCTCCGCACTTGATGCAACCTCATCCTCGCGCTCTTCCTTTGGAAGGCATTGTTCTGCATGGAAACAGGCCCCATGGACCTCAGGGTTACCTGCCTCATAGGCTTTATCAAGCCGGTCGGCACCAGAGATGATGATACCCAAATCAAGGCCGTATCGAGTAGGGGCAACTACCGATGTTCCAGGATACAAAACCGAATCCCAAGCACAAATGCCCATTTCATTGGAAGAAGGATTTTTTACCAAATATATATATCCACGTGAAGGCCGACTTTTCTGCGCTCGACTATCAGCGGCATGCATATGTTCTTTTTTCATCTATGTCCTTTGCCCCTTAGGGCTACACTGCAGTAAAGCTACCATGTTGATAAGAAATTGTCAAACTGAGATTGTTCCTATATAACTATTTTCCAGCGTATGAGTTACAACGTTGACGGCTACTATAGCCCATGGTATAGTGAACCCATCTAACCCACAGGCGAGAAAGCTTCTCAAGGAGTCGGTATGCAACTGTTTGACACGCACGCCCACATAGGCTTGATACAAGATGACAAAATGGAACAATTACTTGCCGTCCAAATGGCTAAGGTCAAATCGGTAAAGCATGTAGTCAGCATATGCAACAGTTTGTCGGATTTTGAAAGAACCTATGCAAATCTGGAGAGCGCCGATGGGGTATTCCATGCCATAGGAGTATCACCGACAGAGGTTACACATCCTGGGCATGATTGGGAAGAACGAGTTATAGCACACGCTCAGAAGAATCGTGTTATTGCAATAGGAGAGACTGGCCTTGACTACTATCACATGTTTGGCGGAGATAAATCCGTGCAGATTGAATTGATGCTCAAACATTTGGATATCGCCAAGCATCTGGATCTGCCGGTAATTATCCACAATCGTAATGCAGGGGAAGACCTGCTGCCGATTCTTGAGGAAAAGCTTCCTCCCAAAGGCGGTATACTCCATTGTTTCGGGGAAGATTGGACATTTGCCAGGCGGGCGCTTGATATGAACCTCACGTTCTCTTTTGCAGGAAACCTCACGTTTAAGAATAGCCGAGCGCTACAGGAGGTTGCTATGCGACTCCCCTCTGAGCGTATGGTTATCGAGAGCGAGGCCCCATTCATGACTCCTTATTCACACAAGGGAGAACGAAACAAAATTCACTACCTTATGGAAACAGCGGCTGTACTTGCTGAGCTAAGAGAGACCTCTCTTGAAGAGCTCTCTGAAACACTTTATGCTAACAGCCTCAGGGCATTTGCCCTTCCAAAGGACGTATGAACGAACAAAAACTTTATCACCCTGTACAAATCGGTTCAGTTACAATCAAAGGCAATGTTTTCCTTGCCCCACTCGCCGGTTATACGGATATACCATTTAGAACACTTTGCATTGATGCTGGTGCAGATCTCACATTCACTGAGATGGTCAGTGCTGAGGGACTTGCACGCGAAGGCGAAAAAACACTTGCGCTTCTTGAAAGAGCTCCAAACGAAGAACAGTATGCTGTGCAACTGTTCATGGGAAATACGGATTCTCTCAAAGCCGCACTCACCCAACTGGAGAGCTATCACCCTACTATCATAGATATCAATTGCGGATGCCCAGTCCCAAAGGTCACTAAGACGGGAGCCGGGTCCTCAATGATGAAGAATCCTAGTCTCATAACAGAGGTTGTGAAAATTATCACCAGTGAATCAAACATTCCGGTCTCAGTTAAATTCAGAACCGGTTGGGACGCACAAAGCGAGAATTATCTTGAATTCGCCCAAGCTGCTTTGGATGGTGGAGCAAGCATGCTGACCTTGCATGCAAGAACCAGAACCCAAGGATATGCCCCGTTTGCTGATTGGGCCAAGCTGCGCAGCTTGAAAGAATATATCCAAGATCATGGCTATGCAGTACCTGTCTTTGGCTCGGGCGACTTGTTCAAGGCAGAAGATGCAAAGCTGATGCTTGAGCAAACAGGTATTGATGGTGTCATGTTTGCCAGAGGTGCTATAGGCAATCCATTTATCTTTACGCAAGCAAAAGCAATTCTCCAAGGCAAGGAGCCTCAGCCTATCAGCGTTGAGATGCGTAGGGACATGATCATCCGCCACCTTGACCTTATGATTACTTCCTTCGGCGAAAAGACCGCTTGCACGTTGATGCGTAAACATACCTGCTCATATCTGAAAGGAATTCCAAATACATCATCCGTAAAACACGCCATTGTGCAAGCTTCCAAGCGTGATCAGTACCTTGATGCACTCAGAGTACTTGTTGACCTATAAAGCAGTAAAATGGTACGTTTAATGGAGTATTTTCGTCAGAAGGAAGTGCAATGAAAGTATTAGTCTTAGGGTCCGGCGCAAAGGATCATGCCATCTCGTGGTGGTTCTCCCAGAGTCGTTTGATTAGTGGCTTGTATGTGGCTCCTGGCAATATCGGGACACAGGCAATCGCAGTCAATCTCGCTATCGATCCATCAGATCCAGAACAGGTCTATGAGGCATGTAAAACTCATGGGATTGATTTTGTATTTGTCGGTACCGAAGCCCCATTGTTCACAGGTGTTATCGATTATCTCAATGAACGAGGCATCGACACCTTCGGAGCTCCAAGTAAGACTTTAAAGCTTGAAGGTGATCGTAATTTTGCCCGTATGTTTTCTGACAGACACAATATTCCTACCCCGACACACGTACTTTTTGATGACGCAAACAAGCTCTCCGAGTATTTGAAGCGCCACGAAGGTGAACGTTTTGTAGTTAAGAGCAACGCAATTTCACCCAGCCGAGTCATGGTTGATTCTTCTGAATATGACACCCTGATGAATTTCTCCAAAGGTCTTCTCACTACAGGACCGATTATTTTGGAGGAACACCTCAACGGTCTTCCAATCACCATTACACTTTTTCTGGATAATAACGGCTATCTTATGCTTCCTACCTCAAGTGATTACATGAAAGTTGAGGAAGGAGGTCTTCCTACAGGGGGTATGGGTTCAATTTGCCCAGTGCCACTTCAAAAGGAATCAATCCAAGCAGTTATTGATACAATCATTGAACCTGCATTATTCGGTCTCAAGGCAGAAAAAATGTCCTATAAAGGGGTGCTTACCATCAGCGTAATCATCACTAAAAACGGACCGATTCTCGTAGATTACCACGTACGATTCAATGATCCAGCAGCCCAAGCTTTTGTTCCCCTCATACATACCGATGTAGTCGATATTCTGAATGCCATGAAAAACAACACGCTCTCTTCCCTGAAACTTGAAGTTTCCACCAAGTCAGCTGTTGCCTTGGTGGTTGCATCAGAAGGATATCCAGAGAAGCCTATAATTGGCAAACAACTTGCCCCCATGCCGGCATCACTGCTATTCAACAGCTTTGAAGGAGCCCCACACTACTTCTTCGGAGGTGTGCAGGAATATGACGGCAAACTCGTTACTACAGGTGGACGCTGTGTTACGGTGGTAGGTGTTGGCTACAATATCATGAATGCAAATAAAAATGCCTATAAAGGTGTAAAATACGTCAACTTTGAAGGGGCTTGGTACAGACAGGATATTGGAAACCGCTTCTTCGAAAACTAATATCCAGACAAACAATGAGGTTCCGCTACCCCTAGCAGAACCTCATGTTTTTCGATCGTTCCTTTTCCACTCAAGACTGACGGCCACCTCCCCAGGCAGCCGTCAACTTTTTGATTCCCCCCACGCAAAGGGAACGGTCTGAAGAAAAATCGTTTCAGAACTTGGAAGGCTCTTGTTTAGAAGGAAACACAACAACAAGAACTCTTCCTGTTTCTATCCTACTCTCAGTTTACCCCGGCCGTCAACAAATCTTGGTAGCGAATGAGACATAATTCTTTCGGTGTACAAAAGTATTTAGATGGAAATTGTAGTTCCAACAACAAGTTGGATATCCATGGATTCCCAAGTAAAATCTTTAGTACTCTGCAAATACTCGCCAATCGAAATCAAGGATACTTGGCTATATAGATTGATACTTTCTATGAAAGAAATATTTTCAGAGAAATTCATATTCGCACCGATTGTTGGAGTGACCATAACAGTAATCTCATCATCTTTGAACATGGTGGTACCATAATCGGTATATCCCGATACTCCAATCGGAGTGTAGATGTCTACTGTTCCCTTCAGCACAGTGGTTATTGAGAAAAAGAATTCCGACTTCTCAGGAACACGATAGCGAAGTTCCCAAAGCCCTACAATTGCATCTCCCCCATAGGGAGATCCGATATAATCGAATTTCTGGGCGTTCCAATAGTGCAAACTAGCATAGCGTCTGGCCATCAGGAAATCGACCTCGTCACGACGATACATACTGGGTAAAGCCAATGAACCTTCAATCGCGGTCGAAAGTACTCCATTTTTATAAGCCTTCGCATAATCCATACCAAGAGAAACCGCCCATGCGGTATCCTCTGCAGTAGGATCTTCATTTGGTGCAGTTGCCTGATCCAAGGCAAACTGACCATACACTCGCCACCCCGGCTTTGGCACATAGGCCAATTCTAGATGAGCAATAGCATTGAACTTGTCTCTTTCATTCAGGTTATGCAAAATGAATGCAGGATTGAGGAACCGAACATCAAATACGGTGTCCTTGTACATCACGTCTTCACTCATCGCAATTGTCAATTTCTCCCATGGCCGGAATTCCAACCGATGGGCAATCAACATCCTGAAGTATTCGTCACTGGTATAGGATGTGTCGAAAAAGACACCCATCGCCTCATATTTAAAGTATTTGGTGAAGGTGGTGAATCGAAGATATTCTTGGAAATCAACATGGTCATCAAGAATGAAATTTCCGATTTTTGAATTTCCCCAGGAGATTCTATCACGACTGAAATTCACATTCCAACTATCCCCGCCTACGGAGAATATCGCCCGCTTGGGCCATTGGAAATCAAAATCCCTGCTCTTAAAAATAATATTGCTCGCAAAGTAGCTTTGATATTGTGCAAGAGTACTGTATTGGTCGACAACATATACCGAATCCGCATCAGCTATAAGAGCTCCTATTGCTTCTGAGTTCTGAGTTAAAGTATCAGCATAGGTGATAAGTCCATACCCATATTGCAAATCGCAATACGTATAGAAATAATCAGAAACAGCCATATCGAGACGTACTTTGGCCATCGGCTTACGATCTACAAACGAATAAACCCAATCCGTATACGAATCATAGTCACTATTCGTATGGGCATAGCCCTCAGCAGTAATATCTAGGTTAACAGAGAAAGAAAATCCATCGGAATAATTCCACCTTAGCTCTTCATGCACTATCTGATACACAGAATCATACAAGGATTGTTGGACACTCCCCTTTACCAATGGCTCAGCATAGGAGAGTATCTTTTGTGCTTCAGATTTCGTCCAAGGCCTGGATCCAGAAGGGGTACCAAGTCCGGTCAACAGATACAAATTATCCATATCGGTGTAGATGGAACTAGATAGAGGAATCACTTCCTGTGCACCGGTGGCGGCAGGAAGTGACATTCCAATCACGAGAATCAATGCAAAAACAAAAAATAATCTTTTCAACTCAGTCCCCAATTGCTTAGATATGGTAGGTCATACCCATGGTGAGCTGAATATCATTAGCTGTATCACCACTTTGGTTTAGATAATTATAAATGTATATATAATCAAGCTGACCAAACACGTTGAGTGACTTTGTAAGCTTGTATGAACTGTTTACACCTGCAATGATGGTGTGTGAAACTGCATCACGAGTGGCATAGTCATCATCTGCATAGTTACCAACACTATCACTACCATCACTGGTAGGGGTTGTGACGATAGCGTAGGTATCGCCTTCTCTACCCCACACTGTAAACATATCGAAGGTTCCGTGGGCCATATAGAAAAGGTTTCCTGTAACCTGCCATTTTCCGAAGGACTTAATTCCGCCATTCAGGTTTACGACAATCGCATCATTTCCATAGGTATATCCAAGGACAGACGAATTATATTGTGTTCCCAAGAGATTGGTAAATTCCCGAATCGCAACTACATAACTCAATCCATATTCATCATAATCAGTAGAGGTTGGGGAATCATCGGAAGAATATCGCAGATAGAGGTACGGATCGGTATAGGCGAATTCTATAGAACCAAAGCCGACCGTATTTTTCATCGGTACAATACCCTTAACTCCTGCCAGATAGCCAAAAGTAGGAGGGAAGGCATCCGTCGTGGAACTAGGTGAAGGCTCGCCTGGGAGTGAGAACTCATCAACAGCTAGCTGCCCGTAAATATTAATACCTTGTATCGGGGTATAATCCAGCTCAAGACCTAATAATGAGTTGGCATTATCTCTGATATAGTAGTCATGGAAAATTGCAGCAGGATTGAGAATTCTGAGGTCGATAAAGTTTTCCTCACTCTGGTACATAATGCTCTCGGTCAACGTGAGCCCAACTTTATCATTGAACATTCGTCCTTCCAAACGGTGGGACATAAACATGTAGATACCGTCAAGCACATCCGTCTGACCATCCCCAACAGTAACTCCATCTGTCTGCCCATTTTCAGTAGTATCATAATAGGCGGATGGATGTGGGAAGAAGGACGTAACAAACGTATATTTGAATCTATCGGAGAAGGAAGTAAAACGAGCCATATTGTGATATTTGAGCGTATCGCTGATCATCAAGTTACCGGTAGTTCCGGCTCCCCAGCTCAGACGGTCACGACCAAGCTGGAAGCTCCAATACTCACCACCTGTGGCA
>QJZS01000045.1 GCA_003247345.1 Spirochaetales bacterium | reverse complement strand
AAGCCCTGTTCCTTCATATATACGGTTTGTAGCAGAATCGAGCTGTGTGAAAGGCTTGAACAGCTTGTGCTGGTCCTCTTCAGCTATCCCTATACCGGTATCTCTCACGGTGAACTGTGCCATTTCTCCATGCATTTTTGAGGAAATGGTTATTTTTCCAGCAGCAGGAGTGAACTTAATGGCGTTGCTTGCAAGATTGAAAAGAATCTGTTTGAACCTTATTTTATCAGCGTATATGCTCACAAGTTTTTCGTCTATGCAGAACTCCACTTTAAGCCCTTTTTTCTCAACAAGGGGGGAGATTAGCTGTTTTACTTCATTAAATGTTTCTTTAATAGTAAAGGACTCACATTTCAATTCCATCTTACCAGCTTCGATTTTGGAGATGTCGAGTATATTGTTTATGAGAGCAAGCAGATGTTTCCCACTGGTGGATATGTTGCCAAGGAACCTTTTCTGCTTCTCAGAAATCTCTCCGACAGTGCCTGCTATCATCAGGTCAGAGAAACCTATGACAGAATTCAATGGAGTGCGCAGTTCGTGACTCATAGTTGCAAGGAACTCGCTCTTGGCACGATTTGCAGTCTCGGCTGTGATCTTTGCCTGGATAAGGTTATCCTCTGCTTGCTTTATTCTGGTAAGATCCACAAAACTCTCGACAAAGTATTTTTTATCTGAAATTGTTATAGGCACCACGGATTTCAAGATGGGAACCCTGTTTCCATCCTTATTTAGCAACACACGTTCAGACCTGTCAACTTTTGCTCCCAAATCACGGATGGGGCATTTCCCTTTATCGGCAGGGCAGATGAAATGATAGCATGGCTTACCAATGATTTCCTCTTTAGGAAGACCAATCATCTCTTCAGCAATGGGGTTTGCATCAACTATGGTGGATGTTTCAGCATCTATGAGAACAATACCGCTAATGATGCTTGCAAGAACAGTCTCCATCCTCTTTTTGTGTTCTTCCTCAAGCTCTCGAAGTTTCACGCTCGTAATATCAGTGGTACAGTACACGGTACCTATCATCTTTCCATTCTGGAGTAACGGTCCTGCGTCCCAGTCATAAACTGAATCTTTATTTTTAAGGTACAATGTTACCTGATCTCTATCTGAAGCGTTTTGCAATTTCTTAAGCTTCGCAGTACCCCCACTACCATCGCCTGCCTGTGCAATTACATGCTCAATCACTTTTGCCGCATTATTCTGTGAGATCAGATCTGCACTTATGTCCCACATTTCAATGAATTTCTTGTTCATTACGACCCTGGAATTTATGCAGTCTATCATAATGCCTGCATTCATAGATTCAAGGCTGGATTCGATTATGTCGAGGTTCTTAAGTACCTCCTCTTTTTCTTCCAGGGTTTTGAGCATGCGGTTTATATTCCCTGCAAGATCGGAAATTTCATCCTTACCTTCCATGTTTATGCGGGAGGACAGTGATCCCTTTGTAGTAATCGCTGTAAGGTTGGTGCTCAGCAAGGATATGCGAGATAACACCGATTTTTCAAGTGAAAACGAAAGGACAAGTTCAAATATCAGTCCCATGGCCAGAATTGCAAGAAGCAAATATTGTATTGCAGATTGGCCCTGTTGATATACATCCCTAGGCATCTCAACGTCCAGGGACAATGCAGGGTTTCCATTTATATCATCCAGTACAGCTGTCCCTACAACCGAAGATTCGCTCACATAACTAATATCAAGGCTATTATCCTCTTCTGAAGCAGCTGCTGCAATGGTAGAAGATTGTGCACTGGTAGACGATACTGAACTCTCTTGATTGAAGGCTACTGTCTTCAGGGACAGACTTGTTGTTTCTTCAAGCTGTTTTATGAATTCGGCATCTATAACCTTTGCAAATATGAGGGTACCTGCTATGGGCCCCTCTCCGGAACTCTTTGTAATAGGATGGGAAGCAATCAGTAATGGTCCTTCAGGAGAATTAATTATTCCAGATACCTGGCTGTCGGGCGAAGGGTGAAAGAAAAGACGTTCATTTGCAGCGATGCACTCAAGCATCGCGGTCGAGACGTTTGAAAATTCAGTCGAACCCGGTTCTATTTCAGTACCATAGTAGAGCTTGTTTGCGGAGTCATAAAAAAGTATTATATTTGTATCAAGATTGACTGCCACCTCATGGTTAAGGGCCTCGCCGATGTAATCATCATATTGTCCCTGGACAAAAGAATAAGTATCATCCCAAACGGCATAATCACAGGTTATCATATTCAATGTCTCTAACCTGTTGTCGATTGCTGCCTTTGCCCTTTCCATATTCCTGGATACGTATTCCTTTTCCAGTTGTTCAAAGCTTTCTCCCATTATCTGCTCTGTAGCTACTACCAGAAATACAGATAGAAAAATGAAGGTTATTGCAAGAATTGCAAGGGTCTTTTCGCGTATCTTCATGGATTATGCCTTCCCATTGCTTAAAAAAGTATTTAGCTCATCCATGAACTGAAACACGTCTATAGGTTTGGAAATATAACCGATGCAGCCTGCATCAATAAAACGCTGTTTGTCACCTAACAACGCCTGTGCAGTTAAAGCCACAACCCCTATTTGCTGCGAAGCTGGATTCTCCTTAATGTGTTTTAAGACCTCCAGCCCTCCCATTCCGGGCAACTGGATGTCCAGTAATACGAGGTCAAAGAGAGAGTTTCTGATCTTGTCGAGTGCTTCTAACCCGTCTACAGCCTGTGTGACTTCAATTCCGTTTGATTCCAGAAGACATGTCACCAATTCCATATTCAGAGGATTATCTTCTACTACCAGTATGCTTGTCATGGAACCTCTCTTACTAAGGAATTTTCTTATCTATGGGCTATCGACTTTAGAACAAAAATTAGTTCCAAATTTCAAGCGTCAATACTAAATTCAATTCCCTGTTCCAACTCCGCATCAATATATGTTTTTGAGAAATGTTATCGAAGTAAAGCAATTTATCATGATGCCTTAATTAACCGAAGACACATGGATTTATTTCTAATTCTTAACTAT
>QJZS01000145.1 GCA_003247345.1 Spirochaetales bacterium | reverse complement strand
TATTTGAATGCAAAGATTATGTACGATTTAGATTAACTGGTGAAGCATTTGCAGAAAAGACAGATTATTCAGGCGCTAATCTTCTGAATCTCCATACTGAGCAATATGATTCCAAGTTAATGCAATTGTTTGGTTTAGAAGATCTTATGCCAGCTTTACCTCCTATTAAAGGTTCTTTTGATGTGTGTGGAAGTATTAGTGAGGAAGTAGCTTCCCTGACAGGACTCGTAGCAGGGACGCCCGTAGCTGGTGGGATGTTTGATATTGATGCATGTGCCTTAGCAGTGAATGTTACAGATGAGGACCACATCTGTATGATTGCAGGGACATGGAGTATCAACGAATACATCCGAAAAGAACCAGTCATGGATGGAAAGATTCTGATGAATTCCTTGTTCTGCATGCCGGGATATTACTTGATCGAAGAAAGTAGTGCCACATCTGCAGGTAATAATGAATGGTTCATCAAGACGTTGATGCCGGAACTTGTCGAGCAGTGCAAAGCAGAGGGGAAGAATGTGTATGCCAAAGGTGATGAGCTTGCCGAAAGCCTTTCGGCTCAGGATTTTTGTCCTACCTTCTTTCCTTTTTTGATGGCTAGTAATGTTAATCCGAATGCATTGGGATGCTTTGTAGGTTTGAGCAATTATCATACACGAGCACATATCATGCGTAGTGTGTATGAAGGCATTGCTTTTTCGCACCGATACCATCTTGAAAAGCTTTTGGCGACAAGAACAATCCCGCCAAAATCCATCCACCTTGCAGGGGGAGCTGCTCATTCCAAGATATGGACACAGATTTTTTCAGATGTAATGAAAATGCCCATAGAAACAGTCAAGGCTAATGAAACGGGAACATTGGGCTGTGCAATGGCAGCCTCGGTTGCTTGTGGTGATTACCCGAATATTCAAACTGCTGCTGCTAATATGACAGAAATATCGAGAACTGTTATGCCAATTGCAGAAAATATAAAGGCTTATGAGAAAAAATATAGGCTTTATCTGAAACTCATTGAAACGCTCGACCCAATTTGGAAAGAGTATTCGTTGATGCAGGAGGCTTAAGACATGGAGTATCAGTTAGGCATCTATGAAAAAGCATTTCCTTCTCAGCTGTCATTCCGCGAAAAATTGGAATTGACAAAAAAAGCAGGGTTCGATTGGATGGAAATCTCTATCGATGAATCGGATGAGAAGCAAGCTCGTTTGTATTGGACAGACCAGCAAATTTCAGAATTAAAAGCTGCTATTGATGAGACGGGAGTGCCCATCTTGTCTCTTTGTCTCAGTGGGCACCGAAAGTATCCCCTTGGCTCGCATGATCCAGCTGTTCGTAAAAAAAGCTTGGAAATTATGGACAGAGCAATACGTCTTGCTGCGTCCTTAGGGATTAGAATTATCCAACTTGCTGGCTATGATGTGTATTATGAAGACTCTGACGAACAAACTGTCGCATATTTCAAGCAAAATCTGAAGGAATCTGTACTTAAAGCTGCACGCTCAGGCGTTTGCTTAGGATTTGAAACGATGGAAACTCCGTTTCTTGATACTGTTGCCAAGGGTATGGGATACGTAAACCTGATCAATTCTCCCTATCTGGGTATGTATCCTGACATTGGCAACTTGAAGAATGCTGCTTGTGTGTACGGCTCAGATATTGTCGCCGATCTCAAGGAAGGCACCGGAAAGACTTTTGCCGCGCATCTCAAAGAAACAGAACCTGGTGTGTATAGAAATATGCAATTTGGGACCGGGCACACCGAATATGAGATATGCATCTCTGAATTGCTGGCTCAAGGAGTTCGCATGTTCACTGGAGAGTTCTGGTATCTTGGGGAAGAAGACTGGTTTGAGAACATAAAAAGAGCCGCAGCATTCTTACGGGATAAAATAGAACACGCATAAAAGCTAATAATATCAAATATCAATAAAAACGTTTTGCTTATATTGTCATTGAGATATAAGTAAAACGCCTATTTGAATAAAAAATGCAGATTTTTGCATATATATTTCCACTTTTAATAAAAAGTAAAAGTTTTTCTTTACAAAAACGTTTTTCTAACTTAGCATTTAATCAATAAGTGAGGACTTAGAAATTGCTGTTCAAGTGCCTTCTGGCACAGCTGTTTTAACGAAAGGGGTAGACATTATGTCAGATAAAAAAGGATTGGCAGAGCGCGCTCTCGAACAAGGGGATGGAATTTTACGTCTTTCTCCAACATGGGTGCCAAGATCATTCTGCAGACCTGGAAAAAGAATTAAATTACATCCGGATGACTATTTCGTATTAGGTCAACGTGGTGGCATTGATGAACGTTGGTTTTCATCTACGACCTGGGCTGAAAACGGACCAGGAACTCCTGATGATGAAGGCTTGAGTTATATTGTCGTGGACGAGGAAGGAAAAGATAAGGTATTGCTCAAGGATGCCGTAGAATTATTGGGATCAGAGATCATTGGAAAGACCTTATGGGATAAATACCATGGTTGGGCGATGTTCTCCAAATTTTTTGACAACCAAGGTCCTTTGCCACATCATATTCATCATCGTGATGAACATGCAGCGAAGGTTGGAGCAGCAGGAAAGCCTGAGATGTACTTCTTTCCTTCACAGTTGAATAACCATGGTGGCGACTTTCCGTTTACATTTTTCGGATTCAATCCTGAAACTACGAAAGAGGAAGTACTAGATTCACTGAAAAGATTTACAAAAGGTGACAATAACATTCTTGGATTGGCAAGAGCATACAAGCTTGAGGTTGATACGGGGTGGGACGTACCTCCCGGGGTCATGCACGCACCAGGATCCCTTTGTACTTACGAGCCTCAGTTCGCTTCCGATGTATATGCTATGTATCAATCAGTATTGATGGACGGCCAAATTGTCGGAGAAGAATTGCTTTGGAAGAATACTCCCTCTGAAGAAGTAGGAAATTACAATTATTTAATGGATGTCATCGACTGGGATTTAAATGTTGATCGTGATTTCCATGAACATCGCTTTATGAA
>QJZS01000228.1 GCA_003247345.1 Spirochaetales bacterium | reverse complement strand
TAGCATCAGCCCAACGCTGGGGGTCGCCAACAGCCTTCTCGGGCATCGTGGAAAGATATGCCTGGATTTCGGTAAATCCAAAAGAGTGCAGCATATGGAGTGAGAACCTGAGTACTTCAAGGATCTCATCATTCATCTGGTCAGGAGTTACGAACAAGTGGGCATCATCCTGTGTAAATCCACGAACACGCATCAGGCCATGCATTGCACCGGCCTTCTCGTATCGATATACGGTGCCCAGCTCTGCCCAACGGAAGGGAAGATCACGGTAGGAATGCTTGCTGTTCTTATAAATCATGATATGGAACGGGCAGTTCATCGGCTTTACATAGTAGTCGCTCTTGTCCATTTCCATCGGAGGGTACATCCCTTCCTTGTAGAATCCAAGGTGACCGCTGGTCTCCCAAAGCCAGGAACGTCCGATATGGGGGGTATACACCATCTCATATCCATTGGCGTAGTGTTCTTTTCTCCAGAAGTCCTCGATGGCCTGTCTGATTCTAGCACCCATCGGATGCCAATACACCAAACCAGGGCCAGCTTCTTCATGCAAGCTGAACAAATCCAGGTCCTTACCTAGTTTTCTGTGGTCGCGTTTTTCAACATCTTCAAGATGCTGCAAATACAAGCGCAACTCTTTTGCATTGGACCAAGCCGTTCCGTAGATACGGGTCAGCATAGGATTGGTTTCTTTGCCTCTCCAGTACGCCCCGGCAATGCTCATTAATTTAAATGCATCGCCTTTGAGTTCTTTGGTCGACTCTACGTGAGGACCACGGCACAAATCGGTGAAACCACCCTGATTGTACAGGCTGACTTCCTCATCCTCAGCAATTGCGTCAAGCAATTCCAGCTTATACTTCTGATCAGCGAAACGAGCTCTTGCCTCGTCACGGCTGACTACAGTTCTGACAAACTTTTTGTCTTCGCTGATGATCTTGCGCATTCGCTCAGAAATTTCGTCCAAATCCTCGGTCACCAACTGACGGGGAAGATCGAAATCATAATAAAACCCATTTTCAATTGCCGGGCCAATGGCTATCTGTGCATCGGGAAACATCTCGAGCACGGCCTCGGCCATGACATGTGCCATTGAGTGGCGAATCTTGGAGAGTTTCTCTCCTGCTTCTATCTTTGCCATACTATACTCCTCAGTATCACATACCAATAAAAAAAGCCTTCATGCCTTCATCCTTCCGGGTGGCATGTTCCACTTCCGGCAAGGACGAATACATGAAAGCTCTCATGTTCCGCGGTTCCACCTTGCTTCCTCTTCCGACTCTTATTCGTCGAAAAAGACGCTCGTTAGACCTGTATCGCCAGGTATGCGGCATAGCCTACTTGAATACATCGTTCGGTATGCGGCTCAAAAGGGGTTTTCATCGAGCGCCTTCCAAATTCCTCTCAACCTAGGGAATTCTCTCTGTGGCTTCGCTTCCGATTACTCGTCTTTCTCAACGCCTTGTACAATAGAATGCGCACATCCCGAAAAATAGTCAAGTCCAAAGGGCGCGGGAAATAATTTTTGCTGCATCCTCCAAGAAAGATTGGTCTTTTTCGGTGAATCTGGCAAGATCAGGACTATCAACATCCAATACTCCGACCACTAGGCCGTCCCTATCGAGCAATGGGACAACCAACTCACTGTTTGAGGCTCCGTCACACGCGATATGACCGGGAAAGGCATGCACATCATCTACGCGAACAGTTTGTTTTGACCGAGCAGCTAATCCACAAACCCCACGTTCAAGAGTAATATCAGTACAAGCAACCTTTCCTTGGAAAGGACCAAGGACCAAAGCCTTCTGATCAGGCTGCATCAAATAGAATCCAACCCAATTGATCCGCTTCAAATACTCTGCCAATAAGGCAGAGGCATTTGAAAGATCGCAATATCTTCTTTGAATCGTCCCGTCATAATCAGAAAGCAAGGCAGCAAGCTGGTCCAATATTGAGGTTGAAGTATCCCTTTCCATAATTCTTACTCCTTTGCTCCAGGAATCGAACGCATGGAAGCTACGGGAGAAGCAGCCTTGTTCCCTCCTCTGAGCCGGATTGCCACCGAAGGTTTTGCTACTACACCAGGACCGTTGATACAGCCCCCTTCGCAGCACATAACCTCAACCAGATCAGCCTCAATGGGACGACGTTCCCAACTCTTCATCACCCGTACCATTTTCTTATCTATGCCATCTACTTTATGAACTGCAATTTCATCACCGACTGTCAAACGCTTGCTCACACAAGCTGCAACCCCTCCTGAGAGAGCAAATTGCCTGCAATCTTCAAAGAGCATGGTATCACCAAGATCAGAATCGCTCATCTCACGTACATCAACGCCTTTGGCTACAAACAAACTGGCAAGTTCACTGAACGTCAAAACCCCTTCGATTGTTCCCAGATGTGCGGCTTCTTCCTTCTTGGCAAGACAAGGTCCGATAAAAACAACCTTGGTTTGAGGATATCTCTCTTTGGCAAGACTTGCGGTATAAGCCATCGGAGATAATGCGGATGATCTACGACCGGCAAGATACGGAACATGCTTATCCACCAGTTTCATATACGCAGGACAACAACTGGTAGTCATGAAGCCCAAGCCCTCCTGTTTCCGTTGGGTTACTTCTTGAGCCTCATGATCACAGGTCTCACTAGCACCTTCGCTAACTTCAATGACTGCATTGAATCCCGTCGCCAACAAGGCTTGTTTAATCTGAGCCAAATTTCCAGGAAACTGCCCTTCAATAGCAGGTGCAATGATCGCAGTGATATGCTGCTCCTCTTTGATCATCTTCGCCACGCCCATAATAGTTGAGCGCTCCACGATGGCACCGAAGGGACAACTCATCGCACACTTGCCGCAGCTTATACATTTTTCCCAGTCAATTTCCACGTATCCTTCTTCATTCTTCTTTATTGCATCCACAGGACACGCTTGCTCACAAGGAACGGGAATATGCACTACTGCATGGAACGGGCAAACTTCCATACATTTTCCGCAGCGCACGCAACGGCTTTCATCAATATGGGCTTTCCCGTTCGAGAAGGAGATACAATCCTTGGGACAGTTGGCAAGACACGGACGAGCAAAACATCCTCGGCAAGCATCACTGACCAGATAACGATCAGGAGGACAGGAAGAACAGGCTGTGCTGATCGTCGTCAAAAGCGGACTTATCGGTTTATCTTCTTCCAATACCTCATCGACATAGGAGGAAAGGGTTTTAAATTCATCATCATCTTTCTCGATATCAACCCCGAGAAAAGCCATGATGCGATAACGAACCATAGCTCGTTCCTTATAAATACAACAACGAGTTGGAGTTCTCTGTTTCGGGATAAGCTGGATAGGAATCTTATCCACGTCCTCAGAGAGGGTATCATTGAAAAATTGTTTGAGCACCTGGGTATGAACCTGGCGCTTCATCATCGTATATTGGTTATTGAGTTCAAGCATGAACTACCTCCGAAAGTAAGGCACACATTTTATCCTGGGTCATTTCCCCATAGATTTTATCGTCAATCTGGATATAGGGAGGACGGGTCTTCAGCGTATCATCCTTGCATCCTCCAATGCAGGAAACCCCTTCTATATCACAATTGGCCAAGACCACGGGGTCAAGAAAATCCTGATAAAGCAACAAATCTGCCCCACCCTGAACAAAGCATGCTGTACCTACACAAATTTTAACACTCACTTTTGTTTTTCTGATCATTACCGGGCCTCCTACATGTATTCCAACGAAGTTTCTTTCAAATATTTCTCTTCCAATGCCTTACGTAGCCTGCCTATCAACGTCCTACGAATCCCAATCTCAACGGGAATATTCGGATCTTGATGCGCCTCATTTATCTTAGTACCCACAATAAAATGAACTTGATCACTATCCTGCATCACCTCGATAAACTTCTTAACTGCATCATTTGCCAGAGTCAGAGAGCTCTTCTTCTGTTCCAATGCAACGGCTACCTTACTTAGGGTCAACATTCCTTCGGTCACCAGATCCACGCCTTCCATAACAGAACAAGGGGGAACATCAGGCGACCAACACTTCATATCCACCTTCAAGGGACTGCCAAGGATACGAGATACAATTTGAGCAGTCGTCCCGCCACTGACTATTCGCTTCCCCTCGAACTGTTTGATCTTTTCTACCAAAAGCTGATCATGCTCAGGGACAAACGGAGGGCCGGTAACCACCAAGGTCCTTCTCGGTTTCCTTACATATACTACCATGCAGGTAATATCATCTTTGGCAGAAAGCCGATCCAAGGTATGGGCCTTTTGGACTATGGCATAAGAAAGATCATGGCTGGAAATATCAGGATTCTGCTCTATGAGCTCTTGGGCATACGTCCTGACGCCCTTCAACCGCCAGCCCAAGGGAAGGGCCTTGCCCATACCAGCCTGGGTAACACCATCACTGAATATCAGAAGTCTGCTGCCGATGGTAAGATTCAGATGAGAACGCCCCAATACTTCCTTTTTGAAAGCGCCCTCCCTCATAAGGTCAATCTTTTCCGATTCCCAATATTCAGGCTCGCTCCCATGAAACACCAAGGCTGAGGGATTGTCGTATTCAACCAGGTTTACTTGCACATCTTCATCACTATTATGACGAAGGTCGGCAATCGTAAAGGTTGCGTAACTGATTTTTCGTTCCTTACAAACCGGCAACGTATTCATAATCAACTTTGCAGAATGGGTAAGATCCATGTCGCTGAAACTCAGCTTATGAGCCATCCTTGCCGTCAAACTGGCCAATACATTGGCTTTGACCCCACTTCCCAGACCGTCGCTGAGGGTACACACAATCTGGTTGGAATCAGGTTTACGGGAAAGCAGAAATACATCTCCCCCGATCTTCTGCCCATGCTTATAGATTTGTGCATAGTCCACATCGATGAATACATTATTCATGATTCATCCTTCGGCTTATCATTTCGCTCTGTGCTTTGGGGAACTTTAAAAGCATCAATGAGGCTGTTGAGCATAATTTCTGTCTCCGCAGCATTCTCACCCAACAAAGAAGCAATTTGTTGCACCGTTTCCAAACTTTTCTGTATAACGTCCTCAGCTTTCTTCACCACGGTTTCACGTCTGACTGTAGGCAAGGTAATGTCTTCAAAAAGGGCTCCAACCAAATGTTGCTTTTCAACCGTGAAGAAGGTGACCTTGAGAAATTTATCCTGATAATGCATTCGAATTTGTTGGGCTACGGAAGCTTTGAACTGATCTGAGAAATGTTCATAGAACGGAACGAATTTCTTTACAGGTAATCCAGCCACCACCCCCATCTGCGATTGATCCAGTGCAAAATCCAAATCGCCGAAGAGATTGAGGAAGTTGCTGTTACAATCCACGATCCTCAGCTGGTCATTAACCATTACTACACCGACCGGGATCGTCCGAAGCAGAACATCAATCTTACTTTGGGCTTCCTTGCGCATCTTGGTGACGCACATCTCAGGCTCAGCCATCCCGTCCAGATAGGCAATTGCCATCTCCCGACAGCTGTTATAGCCACAACCGCCACAGTTCAATTCGTCGGTTGCATCCCGTTTGCCAAGGATTTTCAAAGCCCTGATAATTTCCATTTCCGTATGTTTGCCGACAAGGTCCGCTACGGGGGCATCCTTTTGTGCAGGTTTTTCACCTTCAATCATTGCGTAACCTTGATCCAACAGCTTTGCTACAAAAGCAGCATCACCATCAAAAAGAGGACCTTGTTCACTGATTCGGCTACGCGTATATCGACTGCTCAAATTCTTTTTCAATGCAGAGGAACGGGAAAGACTGCTCACAGGGCCGTTGATACAGCCTCCTTCGCAAGCAAGTAACTCCAAGAAAGCCTCATTTTCCTGCCCATCGGCTAATCCATCCAAGGTACCCATTACTTGATTCGTACCGCTTATCGCCACAGCTTTTGTCTGAAATGGATCGCTTCCCCAGGAAAGTGAGGCTATCATTCCTCCTTCCACGGGATAAAGCGTAGATTTTCCAGCACGACAGGGCATGAAGGATGGAACTGCAGAAGGATCATGGGCAATTTCTTCTTCCAAAAGATCAAGACTTATATGTTCAACATCGAGCCATGTACGCAATTCCTCATAGGTAAGGGCGAAATCGGGGTAACCAGGACTTTGGTCTGCTTCTACTTTCTTTGCAATACACGGCCCGATAAAGACAACTCCAATTTCTTGACCGTATAACGATCGCAAATAGGCACTATGACACTGCAATGGAGAAGGTACTTTACTCAATTGCCCAACCAAGGACGGATAATATTTTTTGACGGTCTGTACAACCGTCGGGCAAGCCGTGGAAATCCATGGACAGGTATCCCCATTGCTTTCAGCGTAGGTCTCAATAGCTTGGTTTACCAATGCAGCTCCGATGGCTGTCTCGCTGATACCAAAAAAACCAAGTCGTTTCAGAGCTACCAACAAGGCATCCGTGCTGTAGGGAAATTCGGCGGCACTTGAGGGGGCAAGTGAACAAAAAACTTTTCTTCCGCTTTGCAAAAACTGCCTGACCATTGCCAAGTCATTGCGGATTTTCTTTGCATGGGAAGGACAGATATCTACGCAATGGCCACAATAAATACAACGGTTCTTGACTACAACCGCCGAGCCATCTTTTACCTGGATGGCCTTAACGGGGCAACCCCGTACACATTTATAACAATCACGACATTCGGTAAGTTCAGTATAAATCGGATGAATCATACATTCCCCAAGGCCTGTTTAACCAATTGAAGTACTTCTTGGGAATCAAGCCCACTATAGGAAGCTTCTCCAATTCGGACATTGGGCCCTTTCGAACAGGTCCCCATACAGAGATGGCCCACCAGTTCGACCTGGTCTTCCAACCCAGAGTGCTGGAGATAGGATTCCAGGGCAGCAAGCGTCTGTGAATTTCCTCGTGCGAAACAAGAACTCCCCATACACAACTGAACGACCAATTTTGCCATTTTAGACCTCACCTACTTCGTGTTATCAAAATCGTAACGAGGATTTACGGGCAAAGTCAATGATATTCGATTAAATGTGTTTTATTTTTTGGTTTACTTTAGATTGTCGGTATAACAATCAACGTATATTGTTCAATAATATTCTCATAATCACATAAAGAAGGGATATCGTAAAGATATCCCTTCTTCTGATTCAACCAATTCTACCATTCATCAATTTCAATACTAAGTTCTTTCTTTTGTATTTTCTGTTTTACTTTGGCAGAAAGGACAGCAAAGCTTGTTGCGAGATCGGTTCGCTGTACCACCACATGAGGAGGAAGCTTTAAGTCTTTAGGAGCAAAGTTCCATATGGCTACGATTCCACTTTTCATGAGAAGCTCTGCAGTTTCTTGTGCATGATCTGCAGGAACTGCAAGGACTCCGATATTCACGTGGTGCTCTTCTACATACAGCTGTAACTTATCAAGCGGATACACTGGAACATTTCCAAGCCATGTACCCCATTTCTGGGAATCCACATCGAAAGCAGCAACAATTTTCAATCCGTAGCTTTCAAAGCCTTCATATCGAGCCAACGCAGAACCAAGATGACCTGCACCAATGACAATAGCATCAGTAGCATTATCCCATCCCAGTGTACGTACAATTGCTTCAATAAGCTTGGTTACCGAAAACCCTACCTTGGGTTTTCCTTCAATGCCTGTACATGAAATATCCTTGCGTACTTGGATAGGTTTCAAACCAAGTTCTTCTGCCAGCGTGGTTGCGCTGATCATTTCCATCCCTTCTTCACGATAACCTTCCAGTAATCTTAGATAAGAAGGAAACCTCTTAATGGTTGGGATTGGAATCCCCCTATAACCTGTCTCCATATGTTACTCCTGTTGTAACGCATCGATCACACGCTGAATGGCAGTAGGAGGTGTTGAAGCCCCCGCCGTTATACCCAGTATATCACAATTACGCATATCTTCCGTTATTTCAGTTTCATTCTCAATATGCCAAGCCTTGGTCCCGTTTTCAAGTATTAACTTGCACAAGGCACGAGTATTTGCGCTTTCCCTGCCACCTATGACAAGCACAGCATCACATTGACCGGCAAGCTCCAACGCTGCATTTCTCCGATTGATGGAACTTGGACAAATTTCATTGACAAATAAAACTTCGCTTCCAAGGGCCGTCCACCCCTGAATCTTCTCTTTAATCATATTCCAAAGACCTTGGTCGAATGTGGTCTGTACAAAAACCGCAACCGAAGAAGGCTCGGAAGGTGGGATTACCTCATCCAAGGAGGTAATCAATGTAGTCGGGCAAATTTCTCCGTCAATCTGCACACCTTGCATGGCAGCCGTCTCTGGGTGCCCTGAATGGCCAACTATCACAATACTGTGTGTTTTTGCATAGGTGGCAATATTTGCAAGATTGAATCTCACCACGGGACAGGTGGCATCAACTAATTCATAGCCAGCATCAATGAAGGAAGACCTCACCGCATCGGGAATGCCGTGGGCCCTAAGTACCACAAGTCCAGGTTCATGTCCTTGCGCCTCTCCAATGACCTGCATTCCAGCATTTGAGAGATAGTTGCAAATCTCATTGTTGTGAATTACTTTTCCCAAGGAATAGACACGTCGGTTCTCATTATGTGCTTGTTCAATGGCAGCTTCTGCCATCTCCAATGCTTTCGAGACTCCTTTGCAATATCCCATAGTATGTGAAAGTAATAATTTCATAGGCCTCTATTATGACAAAAACGCTGCCGCAATATAAGGGTGCGGCAGCATTTGATGAACAAGATAACAGCGTTATGCTGATTTCTTTTCTTTTCTTTTCTGTTGAGCACCACTGATCCAATACAGCATTGCAGGTGCAAGCAGGTTGGAAGAGTAAGTACCGAATAGAATACCAAAGCCCATCTCTACAGCGAACAACTGGATATCACCAGAAGCAAATACTGCAAGAGGCAGGATTGCAATCAAGGTAGTTACGGCACTCATGATGGTTCTGCTCATTGACTGTGTCACACTATGATCGATATCGTCACCCAACTTTGCATTCGGTGAAAGCATTACGTTCTCACGAACACGGTCAAAAATAACGATTGTGTTGTTCAATGAGTATCCGATGATGGTCAACAATGCTGCAACGGTGGTTCCGGAAAATTCAAAGCGGAACAGCGTGATAGCCGTGAGCATCATCAAAATATCATGCAGCAATGCAATCAAGGAAGAAACAGCATAAGCAAAGCGGAATCTGACCCAAACGTAGATGAGGATCAAGACCATAGCAGCTATGATTGCCATAATCGAACTAGACACCAAGGTAGCACTGAACTTCGGTCCAATATAATCGCTCTGCAGAATTACTACATTTCCTTCGCCAAAAGAGGAAGTGAGTGCTGCCTTTACTTCAGCTTCCATGGAAGCTTGTGTTGCGCCCTCTTTGATCCCCAAACGAATCTGGAAAGTCTGGCTGCTGTCAGCTCCCACTGTCTGGACACGAACGTTGCCCAAATCATTCAAAGCGGCACGGACATCCTCAATTGCGGTAGTACCGGTGCTCTGGAAATTCAACTGGGTAGGATCCGAAGACAGGGTCGCAGGGAAGCCATAGCCGCTGAGCAGATTGCTCGTTGCCAAAGAACCATCAACAACGGTTGCTTTGACGTCTTTCACTGCATTCAGAGCAGTGGCAAGATCCTGTGCAGTAGCATAGTCTTGTGAGCTGAACAAAGTTGAAGAAACCCCTTCGTTACCTCTGACTTCCAAAGCAAGGGCGGAACCAGAAATAGAGAGAACTGCATCATTGGTTCCACTGTATGTAACCTCAAGGCCAACTGGTGCAATCTGAATTCTTTGACTCAAGCCGCTTTCGAAGTCAACACCAAGGTTGAACCCACCCAAAACAGCGAACGTAATACCTCCAGCAAGCAAGAGGACTACTGCTAAAGCCCAAGCATACCAGCGTAGTTTTATGATAGGAAGATCTTTCTTAAGCATTTAGTTTTTCCTCCAGCTGATGTGTAACTTCTTTCCTTCTCTCTGAGCAACGGTTGCATCAAAGATGAGGTGCGAAACAAACAAGGCTGTGAATACTGAGCTTACGATACCAATCGCAAGGGTATTTGCAAAACCTTTAACGGAGCTGCTTCCCAGCTGAGAAAGCACCAAAGCCGCAATGATTGTTGTGATGTTTGCATCCATGATTGTCCAGAAGGCTTTATCGAAACCAGTCTGGATGGAGGCTATATCACTCTTACCCAATCGTCGTTCTTCCTTGATACGTTCAAAGATGATGACATTGGTGTCAACGGCCATACCCAACGTCAATATGAGACCAGCAACACTGGTGAGGGTCAACGTAAAGTTAAACGCCGAGAGGACACTGATCATCAAGAACAAGTTCAACAACAATGCAAGGTCAGCTACCAAGCCACTTACGTTGTAGTAAGCGAACATCAGGATGATAACCAAAGCAAGACCGACAGCAATTGCCTTCAAGCCTGCAGAAACGGAATCTTCACCCAAGGTAGCGCCAACAGCCTGCTGACTGGAAACGACCAATTCAATCGGAAGAGCAGCAGTACGAAGTACAATTGCAAGATCAGAAGCTTCAGTGGCAGTAAAGCCAGAAATCTGGACACTGCTACGAATACCTTCGTTGATGGTTGCCATTGCCTTGACCTTGCCGTCCATGACAACTGCCATGGTATCACCGACGTGTGTGGAAGTAAGCTTGTAGAAAATATCGCCACCCTGACTATCCAGTTGGAAGTTAACAACAGGACGTCCGGTGATTCCATCGGTTCCTGTAGCAGCACTTTCAAGGTGAATACCGTCCAAGCCAACTTCTTCATCAACTACTACAAATTTCTGCAACTCATCGATACCGTAGCTATCACTTACGTAATATCCAGCGGCAATCTTACCAGCAGGAAGGAAATCCGGCTGCTTCAATGCACCTGTATCGGTATAGACCTCAGAAGGGTTCTCAGCATAGTAGGTTTGCAGCTGTGAGGTAAGCTGAGTATCTACCATCTTGAAGACCAATGATCCCTTGCCACGAAGGAAGGAATTTACTCTCTCTGGATCTGCAGCACCTGGAATTTCAACAAGAATCTGGTCATCGCCTTGCAATCTGATTACAGGCTCACTGACACCGAACTGGTCAATACGTTTCTGAAGGATTTCAATATCCTGCTTAACAGCCTCGGAAATCTGTGAGGTAGAAGCACTGCTGCCTATCTTTTCCTCGTAAGAAGCCACATCCGAGCAAGATGCTCATACCACCACGAAGATCAAGGCCCAACTGCAGAGCTTTGTTGCTCAGAGTCTTCAAATCGACCAATGTGGTACGGTAATAAGATTCAGCTGCATCAAACATACCTTGTTCACTGAAGAAGCCACCAAAGAGGGCCTGTACAGTCCAAGTCTTGGGGACTGACTGCTTCATTGCCTTGTAGTTTGTTTTCGCTGCATCTTTTAAGTATGCATATTCGGATGGGAGAGCTGCTGTAGGATCAGCTGCAATCAAATCCTTGAGGGCACGGAGATCGCGTGAAGCTTGTCCACGGGAATACTCCTTAATCTGTACATTTGAGCCGGTTGCCAGTTCTTTGGCGTCCTGTGGCACGAATCCGTACCATTTGATCGTAGGATACAAGAAATATCCACACAACAAGACGACCACAAGAATGATCACCAGACGACTCCGTTTTTTCATGATTCTCTCCAGGTGTCTAAAATAGAATTATTTATTGTCTTTGGTGTCGGTTTCAGCATCGGTGGTTTCTGCCACTGGTTCTGCTTCCGTCTTCTCAGGAGCAGTTACCTGCTCTTCCTTCTTGCTCTTCTTCTTGCTTGAAGCGGAAGCACCACTAGCCTTTCGGTCTACGACGCTGCTGATAGCATTTCTGGAGAACTCAATACGCGTGGTGTCATCAACTTTGACCACAACGGTTGTCTCTTTCACCGCAACAATGGTTCCATGAATTCCGCCAATTGAAACAACTTTATCTCCCTTTTTAATGGTAGAAAGCATTTCTTTGGTTTCTTTATCACGTTTTCGTTGTGGACGGATAATCAAGAAATAAAAGATAACAATGATCAGACCAAACGTAACGAAGGTCGTCATCATCGAACCGGTTGACCCTGTAGTCCCAGTTGTTTCGGGCGCAGCCAATGCGCTAATCAATGAAAACATCGGTAATCCTCACTTTGCATAAAATCGGATGCAGAAAAGAGGTGGAAGGTTACTTCGCATCCAATTTTCCAAGTATCGATTAAAGTAGCACGTTCATTATACGATAGTCAAGTTTTAGTACAAGTACCACAAGACGCACAAAAGGGGTCGCGTGTTGCGACCCCTCTTAGCGGCAAAGGATTTACATCATCCCGCCCATGCCCTCTGGTCCGGGAGCTGCAGGAGAAGCAGGCTCTGGAATGTCAGTTACGGCACATTCGGTGGTGAGAATTAAGGCAGCGATGGAAGCTGCATTCTGCAATGCACTTCTGGTTACCTTTACAGGATCAATGATTCCGCTCTCAAACATGTTGACCCACTTGGAGTTTTCGGCGTCGAAGCCAACACCGGTCTTCTCATGCTTGACCTTATCAGCAATCAAAGAACCGTCTAAGCCTGCATTTTCTGCAATCTGTCTGATTGGTTCTTCCAAAGCACGTCTTACAATCTTGTAGCCGACCTGCTCGTCTTCGGTAAGTTTGGAAAGATCCTTCTTGTCCATAACGAGGATAGCCTGAGCCAAAGCAACACCACCACCAGGGATAACACCCTCTTCAATAGCAGCGCGGGTTGCGGAAAGTGCATCTTCAACACGATGCTTCTTCTCTTTCAATTCTACTTCAGTTGCAGCACCGACATTCAAAACAGCGACGCCACCTGCAAGCTTTGCAAGTCTTTCCTGAAGTTTCTCACGATCGTAGTCACTGGTGGTATCACCAATCTGAGCCTTGATCTGAGCAATACGATCCTTAATATCACTTGCTTTACCGTTTCCATTGATAATGGTGGTGTTCTCTTTCTCGACCTTGATGCTCTTTGCACGACCAAGCTGAGAAAGATCTGCATTCTCAAGCTTGAGACCAAGCTCTTCACTGATTACTTCGCCACCGGTAAGGATTGCGATATCCTCGAGCATTGCCTTACGGCGATCACCGAATCCAGGAGCCTTAACAGCTACCACATTCAGGATGCCACGAACACTGTTGACTACCAAGGTAGCAAGGGCTTCACCATCAACATCCTCTGCAATGATGAGCAGGGGCTTGCTGGCCTGTGCAACTTTCTCGAGAACAGGAAGCAATTCCTTCATGTTGGAAATCTTCTTGTCATAAATAAGAATGAACGGATCATCCAATACTGCGGTCATGGTATCGCGGTTATTGCAGAAATATGCTGAAAGATACCCACGATCGAACTGCATGCCTTCAACGAAATCAGTAGTGGTTTCGATGGTTTTGGACTCTTCAACAGTAATGACGCCATCAAGACCAACTTTTTCCATGGCATTGGCAATTTCATCACCGATGGTATGATCATTGTTTGCACTGATGGTAGCGACCTGGGAAATCTCTTCCTTGTCTTTGATCATCTTTGCCTGTTTCTTGATCTCAGCAACAGCGTCAACAACAGCCTTATCGATACCGCGGCGGATACCCATTGGGTTAACACCAGCAGCAACACTCTTCATACCTTCCTTGGTGATGGACCATGCAAGAACGGTAGCGGTGGTCGTTCCATCACCTGCCACATCGTTGGTCTTTGTTGCTACTTCTTTGAGAAGCTGTGCACCCATGTTCTCGAACGGATCGTCAAGCTCAATCTCACGAGCGACAGATACACCGTCTTTAGTCACGGTTGGAGCGCCGAATTTCTTATCAAGAACGACCAGACGACCTTTCGGTCCAAGAGTCGACATGACTGCGCGGGAAATTTTCTCGACACCGCTTACCAAAGACTTACGTGCCTCTTCACTGAACTGCAATTGTTTTGCCATACTAAATATCCTCACTTAAAGAATATGTGGTGCTATCACACATTGGCGACCCATAGGTCCACCGTCATGTAAAATACAAAGAAACTAGCCGAGAAGCAAGTGAAAAATGCAGATTACCTGATTATCAAAGTCAGAGCCATGCCAAAAATGGCTGCTGTCACATTGCTAAGCAGATTTACTACATCATTGTCCACCCATCGAATTCCCCGATCCAACGGAAGATTTCGGCCCTCAACTACAGAATGCTCCGTAATTCGATTATGCACCTCATCATAATAGTGTGCTTGCACCGTAGCTCCAAGCACACTATCCAATATACAACCAAAGAAGGAACTGAGTGCTATCACCGATACATACAAAAGACTTTTTGTCGTAAAAGGAAGAAAACAGCCCCATACACAAAGCGCTATCAAAACAGCCCCGGCCAAACCACTTACCAATCCAAGCGGAGTAATCGCACCGCTTAACCCTTTTTTCATCGGTTTGCCAGTGATGATGGAAATCGGACGTGTTTTGGAAAGCATCCCAATTTCACTTGCGAACGTATCGCTCGCGGCCTCTCCGACTGCAGCACCAAACATCACTAAAAAAGAAATTGAGGGGTCAAAGGCATACAATAATGCACTTACCAGTGCCATCAGTCCGTTCGCAAACACCTGCATTGCATCACGCCGGCCACCCTTCTTATGAATTTTCAACACATCAAAAGTCTGCAGTCGTTTTGCTACCTTTCCCATGACTGCCGCAGAAAGGAAAAAAAGCATCAATGTGCTCAAAGCTCCGAATCCCAGAACCCAAGTAGTACCAAATCCAACAAAGAACATGGCAATCGTACCACCTAAATCCAATTGCCTGCCAATAAAACTACCCACTGCTATCACCAACATGATTGCTACTAAAAGTAAGGCTGCATACGGGGATGCAAAAAAATAGGAGTTTACAAAAGAAGCGAGCGACCCGTTGGATGGTACAAGGTTCGCAAATTCGGTCATATCAATACCTCAAGTAGCAAGACAACGCCCAAAGGAACCGTAAGATTATCAAGCCCAAGAGGAGTCAGCGCCTCAACCAAGGCCGCGAGTAAACCGACAACTACAGAAATGCCCAAAGCCGAACCAAAGGAGAGCGATGAATAGAAGGAAAGACCTATCATGACGACCAGAGCGCTGATCAAAAACATGGTAAGTGTTCCAATAACCGATTTTGTACGGCCAGGGACAGGGAGTTTCTTCTTTCCCCATTTGGAGCCGATCAAAGCGGCTAGCCCATCACCGTAGCCCATCACCATGACACCAAGAGTGGCATTCAAACTGGACACAGAGCCCTGATATTCCAATATGACCAATATCAGAAGAGTGATGGGAAAATAGATCAATCCATAGTTTCGCTTCGTATCATCCATCCCGATCGCCTTACCCCAATGCAGGAAGGTAAACAAGCTGTTGATGATGATGAATGCGATCGGTCCCATCAAGGCAAAGGAGAGTGAAGTAAAATAGTGCACCTCCAAAAACCACCAGTTGGAAACCCCGATATGGATGAACTTACGCATCGTCTCGCTGGATATATTGGCAAACTGTTTGAGCAGTATGCCAACTAAAATCACGAGACACAGAAAGGGAAAAGTCACAACAAGACCTAGGATATTGCTATTCATACCCGACATAATGATGAGAATATGTAATAAATGCAAGGTATATACAGGAGTTATGAAATAAAACGGAGATTTATGCCCTGCCAATAATTGACACGCCAATTTGCCCGTGATACCGTTCAATTGCTTTCGTTTTTGTGTTGCAGCTGGTACGTAATTCCTAATGTTTACACGTGTGCGTTACTGAATCGCTCCCGCAGACAGGTAAGAGTTCAAGCCTGCGCCACCGCAAGTAATATTGAATGACAGGCACTGCCTGTGAAGGATGCTCTGAATGGCAAAGAAAATTTATGTTGGTAACATGAGTTACCGCACCACCGAAGAAGAGCTTCGGGATCTGTTCGCACAGTACGGCACTGTTGTAAGTGCTAATATCATCATCGACCGCGAGACCCGTCGTCCTAAGGGGTTTGGTTTCGTGGAAATGGAAGAGGATGCTTCTGCAGATGCTGCAATCTCCGAGCTTGACGGCAAAGAGTTTGGTGGACGAAACCTTCGTGTTAACGAAGCAATCGCAAAACCAAAGCCAGCACATGGAAGTTATCGCCACTAAACCAAAAAAAATGATTCAGTAACGGGAACGGAGCCTTCAAGGCTCCGTTTTTCATGCTTTTTCCAGTGTTTCCCCCAAAAAGGTGAACCGTTTATACACCAACCCTTCACGGGTGACTTCCGAGCAAAACATATCATAGGGGCGGACCCAGAGATACTCACTGTCCTTCGGGCGATATAAGACCATCGTAGACAGCGTCTCGCTATCTACAACGGTATCCACAACTTGGTAGAGCCCACCTTTGAAATGCCTGTACCAACCTTTCTGTATCGGCTCGGGTACTACCATGCTCCACCGCCTCCGCCACCGAATCCTCCACCGGAGAATCCGCCACCACCAAATGCAGAATGGATTGGAGAGCGAGAAGCTGATCTCGCCTGCGTATAGAGAGCACTTTGAACTACTGTCGTATTCAGGCGATGACTGAGCACGCTGTAGTACAATGCACCCCGAATCGGACTGTACCCGACATACCAATCGGGTTGAGGCACTGCAATCTTAGCAAATTTCTTTGCCCATACATCCTCGAGGCCCAGAACGATGGCATAACTGAGGACATGGTAGAAAAAGGCAGGGTCGGAATCTATCATCATCTTGAGCTTTTCAATTTCGACTTTATCAATAAATTCCCGATATCCGATGATTTCTTCCAACGTCTTTTGTGCATAGGCACTCCGTTTTCCTGTAAAGATGGTCAACGCACCTTGATACGCGGGAATTGCCACGACAGCAAGAGACGTGATGAAGGAAAGCACGATAGAGTTCTCAAACACATAATGTTGAATGACAAGAGCTACAGCCATCAGGAGAACAAGCAATAGTATCAAGGCAAATACCTTGATAACCTTTTTGAATTTTGAAGAAATCTCCCAAGTGGCATTCAACCGGCTGAATACGATTGCCGATAACACCAAACTGATGAAGCCACAGCCCAAAAGGACAACGGTCGTACCACCGATATACGAAAACGTAGGAGCAATTGCCAGCAAAGCTGCTGAAGCAGCTCCATAGAGCATTGGAATTACACGTTTTCTCTCAGCTGTTTTGTCCTTCAGACCTCTACTATTCTTGAAATATTCGGTTACCTCGGTCTTAGTGCGCTCCATATCCTTGTTAAAATCAGCTTTTTCCAACTGCTTGAGGGAGACACTTCCATCAAGACCACAATCAAACAAGGCATCGAAAAGATGTAATTCATGTGTTCGATCCGTCTCAAGGTCCTTGATTTTGGTAAAGACAAATTCCTTTTTGTCTTTCTCCTCAATCTTTAAATACCCTAAATCAGCCCAGTAGAATATCATACTGGTAAGGTCCTTGTTATCTACCACTCCGTCCGCCAAATAGCCGACTTCCATCGGGGTCAACCCCTCCGGTGGCTCAAACCGTACCACCGGCACAAAGAGTTCTTCTTTTCCGTAGCGGCGGAACATAAAGGTTGCATGGACAGCTGCTCCAAGCGCTAGAAACAATACAAGGATGGTAAAGGGAATGGTAAAATCCACAAAGGGCTTTACCTCGGAGAAATACCCTTCTTCCATCTGTACCATCAACGTAAGGGCTTCGCCAGGCATAAGGTTCTTGGCTTCGCCGGTAATGCTTTTTCTATCCTGGCTTACCGTGAAAGTCCCTCGTTGATCTTTAGAGCCATATTCCCCACCGAACAGATACACCATGGACGGATCAATGGGTTTGGGGAAATTGACTTCAAACGTAAAATCTTTAATCGGGGCTTGCCAACCTGGTCCTACTAAATTGTAGTACAGTTCGTCATACTCATTATTCCGATCGGAACCGATGGTATAATCATAACTGATGATGTATTTCTGAGGCCCGATGACAGTCCTGTTCTCAGAACCAAGACGGAAGGTGACATACCCCGATGATACATTGTCCTGTATCATCGGAACATTTGCCTGGAGGTTCTTTAAATCCACCCGAATCTTGCCGAATTGAATGGGAATCTCACGATAGATACCGTGTCTGGGCGTTGAAAAATTGGCAACTATCTGCTCCTGCACTGCATACCCATTCTGTAAATTCGCATCCATTTGCATGTGATATGTCTCAAACACATAATCAGCTGCTGATAAGAATGCCATACTTAAACAGAGTACCAAAATCAGAACAGTTGCCTTTTTCATCAGAATTTCACCTCTACACGGGCTTTAGCTTCCTCTTCGATCGCAAGATACGGTTTCTTGGCAAAATGAGCCATAGAAGCGATGATCGATGAAGGAAATACCTCACAAATGGTATTCAGTTGTTTGATGATCGCATTGTAGTACTTACGGGCATTCAACAGCTGTTCCTCAATTTTTTGCAATTGGCCTTGCAGATCAAGGAATCCCTGGTTTGCCTTTAAGTCAGGATAGGCTTCGCTAAGTGCAAACAGTGATTTCAAGGTAGAACTGAATGCATTGTTGGCATCGTTCTTATCCACCATGGAGGTCGCACTCATTGCTTTGTTACGGGCTTCAATGACCTTGGTCAGAGTCCCTTGTTCATGTTTTGCATACCCTTTGACGGTCTCAACTAAATTGGGGACCAGATCATATCGTTGCTTCAAATGAGCATCGATAGCCGATTCGGCTTCCTCTGACTGATTCCGCAAACGGACATATCGGTTGTACACGCTGATTCCATACAGAATAAGCAAAGCGACAATCCCGAGAACTATATATACAATGGTCATACGTACCCTCCCTTAGATGGCTGTATCAATAGTAGAATGATGCATGCCTTGCAGGCGGTCAAGTGCTGGATGAAAAAGAAACGGGGAAGCTTGCAATGGATGCAATAGTACTGTATCTTTATTCGTGTAAATTGCAAAAAACGTATAAATATACCATTCCGGGAGAATCCAAATCATGAGGGAACGACATAACCGTTTGGCGGTAGTCAAAGAACTTATTAAGAACAATAGGATCGACAATCAGGATACACTGCTGGAGATGCTCAAGTCAGAAGGATACACAGTTACCCAAGCTACACTTTCACGTGATCTGAAAATGCTTAAGGTCGGAAAGATTTCTGATGGGTGGTCAGGCTACTATTACAGTTTGCCAGAAAACGACCTAATCAGTGAATCAGAAAAGAGTTACATCCAAGATGTACGACGTGGCATACTTTCTATTGAGTTCTCCGGGAACTTTGGAGTCATCAAAACAAGACCAGGACATGCAAATTCAGTAGGAATCGCATTGGATGTACTGGCTATCCCGGAAATCCTGGGTACCTTAGCCGGTGATGACACTATTTTTGTCATACTGCGTGAAGGAATGACTAAGGAAGACCTCCAGGAAAGTTTCAAGACCCGTATTCCTGACATTGAAGAGTAACATTATCTTGTATAGCTGCGCCCCTCTGCATAGAATAGAGGGGCGTTCATTTACAAAGGAGAGCCTGATATGAATTTTAAGAACCTCGATAAAAGCACCACATTTGAAACAATCAAATCCCTTGCAAAAATCAATCTTCAGGATTCGTTGAACCCAGAAAGAATACAAACGTATCAAATAAAAACCGGCGCAGGGCTGACCTACAACTATGCGGCCATGCCTGTTGAGGAATCTCATATCCAAGCGATGCAAACGCTCAGCGAAGAACTGCAGCTTGTTGAAAAGTATCAGGCGGTGCTGGACGGACAAATTATGAATCCCGGTGAAAACAGACTGGTCCTGCACCACCTTACCCGTGGACAAATCGGTAAGCAAGTTGTTGCCGACGGTGAGGATAAAGGTGAATTCTACAAAGCTCAACTGAGTAGAATCGCGGAATTCTCCAAAGCGGTCAGGTCAGGAGAAATTGTAGGCTCTACAGGTAAGAAATTTACCACAGTGGTTCAAATCGGCATTGGTGGTAGTGATCTCGGTCCCAGAGCGCTCTATCTGGCACTCAAAGGCTGGGCTGATGCATCGGCTATCCAGCAATTGAACGCAAAATTTATCAGCAATGTCGACCCTGATGATGCGCAAGCTACCATTGAAGAACTCGATTTCGAACGCACTCTGTTTGTGCTGGTTTCCAAAAGCGGAACAACCTTAGAGACGCTTACCAACCGTGACTTGATGATCCAAGCCATTAAGGAAAGTGGAGTCAAAGGAATCGACCCGGCAAAACATTTGGTAGCTGTAACAAGTAAGACCAGTCCCCTTGCCTCTTCATCTTCCGTCCTTGATGCCTTCTTCATCGATGATTACATCGGAGGTCGCTACAGTTCCTCCAGCGCTGTCGGAGCCGTCATTCTCTCCCTTGCCTATGGTTTTGATACCTTCAAGGCATTCCTTGACGGAGCCCACGAGTCAGACGTGGCCGCTCTAAACCCTAATGTAAAAGAGAATGCAGCCCTGCTCGATGCATTAATCGGAGTATACCTGAGGAATGTGCTGAAATATCCTTCAACGGCAATATTGCCGTATTCACAAGCATTGTCACGCTTCCCTGCCCACCTTCAACAGTTGGACATGGAAAGCAACGGGAAGCATGTAAACAGGGATGGTCAAACACTTTCCTATCCAACCGGCCCGGTTATTTTTGGAGAACCGGGAACCAACGGGCAGCACTCTTTCTATCAGTTGTTGCACCAAGGTACGGATATTGTTCCCTTGCAGTTCATTGGCTTCTCCGACTCCCAATATGGAAAGGATATAGAGGTAGAAGGCTCGACGAGCCAGAAGAAACTGAATGCAAACTTGGTTGCCCAGATCGTTGCCTTTGCACAAGGCAAGGATGACAAGAATCCAAACAAGCAGTTCAGTGGCAACAGACCATCAAGCCTGCTTTACGCCAAACAACTCACCCCGGAAGTTTTAGGAGCACTACTTGCTCATTATGAGAACAAGGTAATGTTCCAAGGCTTTACCTGGAATCTCAACAGCTTCGATCAAGAAGGTGTACAACTGGGCAAAGTGATTGCCACGAAAGTACTGAAAGGTTGTGAGGGAGATCAAATCCTCAAAGCTTTTGCAGATCTTTTGTAGAATCAAGACATCACAGCTCTTATATGCGGCTCCATCCGGGGCTGCAATTTTTTTCAAAAAA
>QJZS01000185.1 GCA_003247345.1 Spirochaetales bacterium | reverse complement strand
CTTAAGGTATTGCCTAGTGTTAATTTCTATATTGGTGGATATCTTGGAGCTCTTTGGAGATTCAACTAATCTAATTGACTGTAGATTAATAGGGTGTTGCATCAAGCAACACCCTTTTTTTAGTTTTTCCTGAAACTGATCAACGGACCTTGGTATCTTGGCTTTATCCTGGTTTTCACAAGAATGCCTTCTTCCTGGTAGTCTACCGATTCCACTTGTCCATATCGATGGATGTGTGCGACCAGGTCATGTCGGTCATTGGGCAGGAAATAGGTGGTTACTGGATTCAATTCACCGAGGGTCTTAGAAATTTGGACAAGAAGTTCATCAAGTCCTACTCCTTCCTTGATGGACGTTTCCAAGACACTGGGGTAGAGGGACTTCAACCGAGACACCGCAAATGAATCGACGACCATGTCCATTTTGTTTGCCAAAACTATCGCCGGCTTATCTGTACATCCCAAATCCTCAAGAACCTGAACGGTGGTCGTATAATTTGCAAGCATATTAGGAGCGGATGCATCACAGACAATAATGAGGAAATCTGCATAGGTTGCTTCTTCCAAGGTGCTTTTAAATGCATTAACCAGATGGTGTGGCAGGTCACTGACAAAACCGACTGTATCAGAAAGCAGGATTTCTTCTCCTCCTGCCAGTTTTACTTTGCGGGTTGTCGGGTCGAGGGTGGCAAATAGCTTATCCTCTGCCAGAACCCCTGCATCAGTGAGGGCATTGAGCAAGCTAGATTTTCCACTGTTCGTATATCCTACAATGGCTCCTGTTGGGATGCTGGTTTGCATCCTCTGGTTTCGTTGGGTAGTGCGTTGGAGTGCAACCTTCTCGAGCTGAGCTTTCAGGCTGACGATCTTGTCCTGTATTTGCCTGCGGTCCAGTTCAAGCTGTGTTTCACCTTCGCCTCTGGTACCTTTGACACCACCATGCTGACGCCCCAAGCTCGTCCACATACGAGTGAGCCTTGGAAGCGAGTATTCCAGACGCGCCAATTCAACTTGAAGCACAGCTTCTTTGGTTGCTGCACGGTCGGCAAATATCTGTAGGATGACTTCGTCCCTGTCGATGACACAGCATTCCAATTCCTTCTCTAGATTCCGTTGGACTCTAGGATTGATAGGAGAATCGAAAATGACAATATCGACCTCATGTTCTTCTATGAGTTTTTTTACTCGTTCAATAGTACCGCTTCCGATAAGCGTGGCGCTATGTACCTGCCTGAGTGGAATATATTCATTATGGACAGCCAACGGACCCATGGTGTCTACCAATGAAACGAGTTCCTCTGCCCTGTTGCGGGCAGATTGTTGTGATTCTGAAGATTTTACCAAGATGAGCAACATAGCTCGTTGCCGTTCTTGGGTAAGATCGTAGGTGGAATCCTGTTTTGTAAGGGGCTTCTTGGAGCCTTCAAATTGTATGATACCCATCGTGATGACTATAGGGCTGGTTAACGTGCAAGTCAATATGTGATACACTGCCAAGACGGACTCAACTGAGTCGATAATGAGGTGTATAATGGCTGTTAATTGTGGCATAGTTGGGCTTCCCAACGTTGGCAAATCTACTATATTCAGTGCGCTTACGGCAGCTCCTGCCGAAGTTGCCAACTATCCGTTCTGTACAATCGATCCGAATGTTGGAATTGTATCGGTTCCCGATCCCAGGTTGGATAAGATCGTTGAACTCATTCCCCCAGAAAGGGTGATTCCTGCTACGTTTGAATTTGTGGATATTGCAGGCTTGGTAGCTGGAGCCAGCAAAGGTGAAGGTTTGGGAAACCGATTTCTCGCTTCAATCAGGGAAGTGGGGGTTATTGCCCATGTTGTACGTTGTTTCGACAACGGGGACATTATACATGTAAATAATAAGATTGATCCTGCCGGCGATATTGAGACGATCAATATTGAGCTAGCACTTGCAGACTTGGATACCGTAACCAATCGCTGGGCAAAACAATCCAAGCTTACCCGGCTGAGCAAGGAAGCCCAAAAAGATACGGAAAAAGTACTACCAGTTCTTACCCGTTTAAAAGATTGTCTCGAGCAAGGGCAAAGTGCAAGAAGTCTTCATTTGGATGAAGATGAACTTGCATTGGTATATGATTTGCATCTGATTACCCTCAAACCCATCATCTACGTTTGCAATGTAGATGAAGATGGGATCATGGAAGATAATGAATACGTAAAGCAGGTACGCTCAATTGCAGAGGCTGAGGATGCTGAGGTTGTGGTAATCTGCGGAAAAATTGAAAGCGAGATTGCCGTATTGGAAACCGAGGAAGAGAAAAAGGAATTCCTGGAAGCTGTAGGGCTTGAGGAATCATCTCTCAATCCTCTGATTCGAAGCGCTTACCATACCCTCGGCCTGAGAACCTTCTTTACCGCTGGTTCGGATGAGGATAGGGCATGGACATTCCGTGCCGGTTTCAAAGCCCCGCAGGCAGCAGGAGTCATTCATACCGATTTTGAACGTGGTTTCATCAAAGCCGAAGTGTATAACTGCGATGACCTGTTTACCTACAAAAGTGAACAGAAAGTTAAAGAAGCTGGAAAACTTCGCATGGAAGGTAAAGAGTATATTGTCCAAGATGGCGATATCATGCATTTCAAGTTCAATGTTTAATTGAACTTGAGTTACATATATAAGATTGGCTCCAGTACTGAACTGGAGCCAATTTCATTATTCTCTCTTGTTTTTGGCGATTACCAATTTACGGTAAACGTGATGGGGTTTGCAAGCAAGAGGAAGTCGATGAGTGGAAAACTGAATTCATAGACTGTGTCAGAAATTTTCTTGCCTCCGGTAAAAGAGGTAATTGGTTTCGGGGTATTTATCCGTAACGTAATCACAGACTTTTGGATGGCAGGAGGTCCTTCCTCACCGAGCATGAAACTGATCATCTCCAGATAATCTGCCTCACTGAGACCTTGGTTGTACACCGGTCCGAAAGCTTCGAAATTTTCATCTGCCAAGAAGGGGATAACCGGAACCAACTGATCATAGTTATCCATGGAAAGATAGAATTTCATTGATGAGCTGGTTACTGTTAGCAGACTTTGATTATCTCCAGCTCCCAAATCAGTGACAAGTTGATTGAGGTCTGTAAACTCGAACGTTCCTTTATAGGCATTGTCACTCAATTTATCGAGCGCCACATTCTTGGTAGTAGAACTGTTTTCAAGTGCTGTCTTAAAATCACCGATGGATTTGTCCATCAACGATTGATCGCCTGCTTGAGGAGTAAACTCACTGAAATCCTGAAGCACTGCAATGAAGAAATCCTCGACTGAGAAATCGAAGGCGGAGTTATTGGCATTATTGCCATTGAAGGTCAAACCTTCTGTTACGGTACAGCTGGATCCAAACAGTAAAACCGCAAGGATTGTCAGCATTAATATTAATTTACGAGTTTGATGATTCACCGATAATTGTTCCTTATTGCCTTACTGTACGTGATTTTCGCGACCTGCTCAAGAACCTTCTTATTGTACCGGCAGAAAAAGCAATTGCCCGTCTTCATCTAGGGTAATTCCAAGCATTACCGGCGATTGATGAGGATGTTTTTTGAGAAATTCCTCAATATCCATAGATTCAAAAGCAGCAAGTACATCAAGGTCGTAAGATAGTTCCATTACAGGACTTTGTTGGAATTCATGAAAATAAGCTATTCCTTGATGAAGTTCGATAAAGGAAAGCATGATAGGCAAATATTTTTGTTTCCCGAGTTTCTTGAAAAGCCCGCGAACAAAGGTTTCCTGCAATAAGAATGGATCGAGTTCATCAACTGTCTCATCTGTGGTTTTTAAATAACTTTCAAGGAAATACCAGAAGGCTTGGAGAATTGCCGAGGGTCTTACTCCCAGAACTTCCCCAAGTTTTTCCATCCACATACCGGCTTGTCCTTTTGTAAAGAATACATCGGCAGCTTCTTTCAGCTGCATGGCTTTTGCAAGATCTTCTTTGGGGAAGGTAGGGGAACTGAGAATGGTATAGGGTGTTTCAACTTGATGTTCAATTTTGTAGGTTTTCGCTTGGTCTGCTACCAAAGTTCCTGGAAGCAGGGAAAGCGGGAAAATATCAAGATTGCTTGGCTTGAGGGAAATAGCGTAATCGAGGCTCTTTGTGAATGCTGTAAGGCTGTCCATTGGCAATCCGATGATGAGATCGAGACCAAAAGGAATCCCTCGTTTATTGAGCAATTCGATTTTTTTTGCAAACTGTTTTTCATCAAAACGGCGATTTGCAATTTTCAAGACTTGGGGATCGTTGCTTTGAAGCCCGATCTGCAGCGCACAGTTGATTTTTGCAAATGCATCGGCAAGTTCGCCATCCAGAAGTTCTGCTCTGATTTCGAACACAAAATGTATATCCGACTCATATTCAGCAAGAAGATTCAGGATGTCGAGTGTTCTCTGCTTATCCATATTGAAAGTAGGATCGAGAATATACACTTCACCCACTTCCTTTTTGATGAGGTAAAGCAATTCTTCTCGTATTCGTTCAAAAGGAAAATGCCTTACCGCTCTTTGCCCACGTGATTCAAAACAAAAGGAGCAGTGGAAAGGGCAACCACGGGTCATTTCCCAAAGCACCGTTGCTCCAGGTGTCAAGAAAGGATCGGCAAGATGATGGAGGATGGGGGATTGTATATCATCAAGGGCAAACGATGGAGACATCGTTAGATCTTCAAGATCCGTAACAATACCTTTTCCTACCTGTTTTTCTCCATTCAAAATATTTCGAAGCGCTTGGGTGGTAGATTCTTCTCCCTCGCCAAGGATCAGGAAATCATACAGACCCATCTCAAAGCTTGTCGGATTTGCGGTAACTTCGGGCCCCCCGGCAAATATGATCAATTTCTTATTGCTCTTTTTGCATTGATATACAAACTGATCCATCCAGCTACGGTTCCATAGATACACTGATACACCTAAAATATCTCCATCTACAGAAGCAGCTGCTTCAGATGGATCATCAGATAAGGTGAAGGGGGCATGTGTTACCTGCATTTCTTCTTTGCTGAAATGCTGTTGTATTGCACTCTGGATGCAAATAGCCCCTAAGGGATAGCTGAGGTTGCCTTCTTCCAGGCAACAGGATATCAAGGTGATGTTCATGCTCTGATAGTAGCCTTTGACTGTCGGTCTTGCAAGATAGATGGTGTGTTGTATAGTGGGGAGTATGAGACGTGTGATTTTGCTTTTTGTCTTAATGGTAACATCTCTATTATTTGCATCTCCTTTGCCTGTGGTTGTTCAGGCAATCTATCCCAATCAGATACGACTGAAATGGGCACCAGTTCCCTCTGCAGACTACTATGATGTCTATCTTGATGGAAAACCCTGGCAACGGACTGAAGGTTCTGAGATACAGGTAGGTTCGAATGAAAATCCCTTGCTCAGTCATCATCGATATATCCTCATCATAGCAGCCAGACAGAAAGGGAACATTGAGCTCGCTTCTACTGCTTTAGGGTTCCTTACTCCGGGCTGGGAAGGCCACTATCGTTGGAAAAATCAAACAACTGAAAATAATGATGGGAAATGTCTCCAGCTCGATTTTCTGGTTTCTTGGAAGGATGGTTCCTATACAATCCATGGACTCTATGACAAACCAAGACTGTTATATCCGATGATCGAGAGAGAGCAGATCGGTATGCAATTTTTGTATGAAGGTGAGAGTGAAGTACAGGTTGCCTACAGAACGAATGCAGAAATTTTCAATACAACGGGATTTACGCCTAAAACATGGAAAGTAAAAGAAATACTTGAGGAAGGGGATACACTGAAGATTAAAGTTGAAACGAAAGTTGGTCCTGTCTCGGCAACTACAACAACAACCTATTTATTTCGCATGACCGACGAAGGAGTAAAGCAACTTTGGTTCGAGACAAAGGGCTCTGGTCTTGCTTCATGGGGGATGTTCTCCAGCCCTAATCCTGGTGATGACGGAGTTTTTAAAAGTGCTGTTATCGAAAAATGAGTTTTTTCACTATACGTTGACAAAAGCTAAAGCCAGCAGTATATGTTTTAACTTAAGACCACAGGTCTCTAGGAGTATATTGCATGGCTGATCCCAATACATTGATAATCGTCGAGTCACCGACCAAAGCGAGAACCATCTCGAAATTCCTTCCTTCCAACTGCAAGGTAGTTGCAAGCAAGGGGCATATTCGAGACCTCCCAGAGGATAAAATGGCAATTGATGTGGAGAAGGGATTTGCCTGCGAGTATAAAATAGTCACCGGAAAACAGGCTTTAATCAAAGAAATTAAAAGTTCATTGAAGTCTGTGGACAGACTGCTGTTGGCAACTGATGAGGACCGTGAAGGGGAGAGTATTTCCTGGCATTTGCTTGATGTACTTAAGCCGAAAGTACCCTATCAGAGAATGGTATTCCATGAAATTACCAAGAAGGCAATTACGGAAGCCTTGGAACATGGACGCCCACTTGACGAAAATCTGGTGCAAGCTCAAGAAGGTAGAAGGGTGGTTGACAGACTGTATGGATATACTCTTTCTCCAACACTTTGGAAAAAGTTATCCAACAAACGATTGTCGGCAGGAAGGGTTCAGTCCGTTGGGCTTCGCTTGACGGTGGATCGGGAACGGACTCGTATTGCATTTACCCAAAACAACTATTTTGATGCGAAAGCCCTGCTGCTCAGCTCTTCCAAGCAGCCTTTCGAGGCTAAATTGACGGCCTACAGCGGGCAGAGCATTGCCAATGGAAAAGACTTTGATTCGGTTACCGGTATATATAAAGGTAAGAGTCAGACCTTGTTGCTGGGTGAAGATCAGGCCAAAGCCATCGTAAAAGAGTTGTCTGCTGAAACCTTTAAGGTCGAAGACATTCAGAAAAAGCCTTTCGTGACTAGGCCTTCCGCTCCATTTACAACTAGTACATTGCAACAGGATGCCATCAAGAAATTGCATATCAGTGCATCAGAGACGATGAGAATTGCTCAGAGACTGTATGAAAGTGGCTTTATCACTTACATGCGTACTGATAGCCCTGCTCTCAGCCAAGAAGGTACGAATGCTGCACGATATTTGGTTGAATCTCTGTACGGCCATGATTATCTCTCGTCTTCACCAAGGCATTTTGCAGCTAAAACTGCAGGAGCACAGGAAGCCCACGAAGCTATCCGCCCTGCAGGCGAGCGATTCCCGATTCCGAGTGAGACTTCATTGTCAGGAAGAGAACTTGCACTCTATGAGTTGATCTGGAAGAGAACCTTGGCCAGTCAGATGGCAGAGGCAAAAAAATCCACGACAACGGTTACCATAACAGCTGGTAATGGTCGGTTCAATGCAACAGGAACTCAGATTCTGTTCCCTGGATTTCTCCGCGCATATGTTGAAGGTTCAGATGATCCGGAAGCAGCCTTGGATGACAAGGAGACGTTGTTGCCTGATCTGGGTATCGGCCAAATTTGTGATCTTCAGAGCCTTGTGGAAGTGGAACACCAAACAAAGAGCCCTGCCAGATTCACAGAAGCTTCACTGGTCCAAGAGCTGGAGAAACGGGGTATTGGAAGACCTTCTACGTATGCTACCATCATCAAAACCCTTCTTGATAGAAAGTACGTTGTCAAGGAAGGTTCTGCACTTGCTCCTACATTCATGGGATTTGCTGTATGTCAGTTCCTTGAGAATAATTTTCCGCAATTTATCGATTATGACTTCACCTCGATGATGGAGAACAATTTGGATAAGATTGCAGCAGGTGAACTGGATAAAATATCGTTCCTCAATGCTTTCTATCTTGGGGATGCTGGATTGGAAATCCAGAACCAATTGCAATTGGCCCTTGATAATAAGGTTGTTTCAAAAACACTGCAACTAGGGCAAATCAGCGAAGAGCACCCAATTATGATAGGACCTTATGGACCGTATGTTGTTGATGCCAATCAACAATTGATTTCTTTGCCTCCCACGTGGCTTCCTGGGACAACTACTGATGAAGATGTCGTTACTCTCATCAAAGAAGGGAAGAAAGCCAACGAACCGACTGAACTTGGACAGAAGAGTGACACCGGTGAACCTGTGAAATTGATGAATGGGCGATTCGGGCCTTATTGGCAGATCGGTGACGGAAAAGATGCAAAACGTGCTTCCATCCCCAAATGGGTGCAGGATGCACAAAAGAGTGAGGATTTGGAAATCGCCAGTAGATACCTCAATCTTCCGCGTACCTTGGGCAAGGATAAGGAAGGAATTGAAATTCTGGCGCAGAAGGGTAAATATGGTCCCTATATTACCCGTGGAACAGACACTAGGAAACTTAACCGGTTCGATAAGGACCAACAACTCTTCTCCATTACCTTGGAGGAGGCACTTTCCCTATTAGCCCAAGAACCAGAGAAAGGGAAAGGTGGGAAATCTGGATCAAGAACTGCGAAAGCTTCGGTTTTGAAGGAGCTTGGAACGTTCGAAAATGAAACGGTGGCGTTAGCAACCGGGCGTTATGGCTTTTATCTTCGAGTTGGCAAAAAGAATGTTACCCTACCCAATGAATATAAGCATGATGAAGAAAAAGCCAACTCTTTAACAATGGAAGAAGCCATAGCTGCTATTCGTGCAAAACGCGCGAAGGAATGATGAAAAGAGACAATGGTAAAAACTTCACGGGGGTCTTACCCCCCACAGCAAAAGGTCGAGACGATCAGCGGCGATAATGCCGTTGATACACTTGCCTCTGAATTCAGGCTCAACAAGGAGAAGGTATTCAGCATACTTCGGAGTGTCGGCGTAAATTTGGAAACCAAATCACCTGCTGATTCAATGAGCCTCTACCGAGAGGTCATTGCGTGCAAATTGGGAGACAGGTCGCGTTTCGTAACCGAAGATACGCAGTATCAAGAGGAACTTGATGAACAACTGCGTTCTTTTGACGAGATCTATGTGGACACCGCTCCTATTATCCAAGAAGATTGGTTTTTGCATTTCGTAACAAACGCGGAACCTATTCTCAAGCGTCGTAAGAAAAAGCTGATCATACTTGAGAAAACCCTTGAGGAACTTCACGGGCTGAAAGACAATCCTGAGAAAGACAAAGAAGTCCGTATTCGTTCAACAATACGTCCTGATCTTATTCGTCAGCTTGCAAAGCGGGGTTTGGTCCGTATTGGTGATACCGGAAGCCAGGGGATTGCTGATGATCATTTGGTCAGGTTGTTTCGTCAGATAGGGACCAAGAAGAATCTTCTGCTCATTACCCAAGATAGGGGACTGAGTGAACGCATCGTACGTCTTTCCCAAGAGTTGGAAGCAGAGCGGGAAAATCAAAACAACAAACCTTGGTATAAGAAACTATTCACCAGAAAACCAACAGAGAACCAAAACAATAGAATGGTGGTTTGCAAACTGGTTGATGAAGGGAAACTCAAGCGTTGCTATATCTGTCCTGAATGTGATGAGAGCTACTATGACGACATGCATGAGTGTGAAGGTATGGTGCTCTGTGGCAGATGCTATCTGAATCTGAAAGAGCAGGAATCCAAACAGGAACAGGAAAATCAGAAGCGTCGTGAAGAAGAACTGAAGGCAGAAGAAGAGCGACAGAAGAAGATGGAAGAGCAGGAAAAGCGCCTTGCTGAAGAACGTTCACAGGACACTGTTGAGAACCGCCTGCGAAAGAGACGAAACAAGGTATCAAAGATACTAGCTACTAGTACCGCATTGGTAGTTTTACTCATCGTTATCGTTCTGGTATTAATCTTCTAATTGAGATACATAGAAAAGAAAGTGATTGAAGGCTGTTGGGATTCCAACAGCCTTCTTTATGCCCCCGGCGCGATTCGAACGCACGACCCCTTCCTTAGGAGGGAAGTGCTCTATCCAGCTGAGCTACGAGGGCGACAACGTCGATATTACAGCAAATATAGGGGAGGTGTCTAGGGGAGATATGCAGTCGTAAAAACTATGGTTTTATTAACACTTATTGGCAATCTGTAAAGAATAAAAGCCTTTTAGCATTGAAATTTAAAACTTCTGGGAAAATTTACAAATTGCTTTGGTTGATTGTTGCATAAATATACTGAGTATTGTATAACCATAACCAATATTTCGAAAAGTATTGTTCCTGCTTGTTCAATCAGTATATGGAGGTACTAATATGAAAAAAAGCTTATTTATCGTAATTGCACTTGTGGCAATCTTGGCTTCTCCTCTGTTGGCACAGGGTAGTGGTGAAGTATCCAGCCCCAAGATCGGATTCATTGGTCCTATGACCGGTGACTATGCTAACTATGGTGTGTTGAGCAACAACTCTGCAATGCTTGCAGTTGAGCACTTCAACGCCAAGGGCGGCTTTGGTGGCAAGGTTCCTGTAGTTCTCGTTACTGAGGATTCTGAAGGTTCTGTTGAAAAGGGTCTCTCAGCTATTGAGAAGCTCTCTTCTGTTGATAACATTTCTGGCTTGGTCGGACCTGTTTTCACTGGTGTTAGTTTCGCTGTTGGCGAACGTGTCCAGAATGAAGGCATCGTCATGGTCAGCCCTTCTGCAACTCACAAAGATATTACCGCAATTGGTAATTATGTATTCCGTACTGTTGTATCTGACGGTTTGCAAGGTGAAGTTGCTGGTAAGTATTTTGCTGGTGAGCTTGGTTATAAGACTATTGGCGTATTGTATGCCAAGAACGATTACAGCCAGGGCTTGTACGAAGGCATGAGTGCTTCTTTCGAGGATGCTGGTGGTAAGGTAACCATCGCTGAATCCTTCCAGGTCGGTGACAAGGACTTCAAGACCCAGTTGACCAAGATTCGTACAGCAGCTCCTGATGCAATCTACATTCCTGACTACACTGCAGAAATGGCACAGATCCTTGAGCAGGCAGCTCAGCTTGGAATTAAGATTCCATTCCTGTCCTGTGATGGATTCTCCAACCCTGAGATCTATGACCTCGCTGGAGACTTCACCGACGGTGTTATCTATGTTGGACCTGCAAAGGTTGCAGAAAGCCAGGCATACACTGACTTCGTTGCACAGTACACTGCCAAGTATGGTGTCGGTCCTGATAGCTTTGCTACCAATGCCTATGATGGTACCAACATCCTTCTGCAGGCAATGGACAAGGTCTACAAGGAAACCGGTAAGTTCGACCGTGCTGCAATCCGTGATGCTTTCGCAGCTACCAAGGACTATCCTGGTGTTTCCGGAACCGTCAATTTTGCTGAAAATGGTGACTTGGTTGCTTACCAGGGCCTGTACAAGGTCAATGGAACTACCCCTGAATACCTCGGTGCTTATATCGTGGTTGACGGAGTACTTACAAAGGTCAATTAAGGTTCGTCTTATGTTTCCCGGTCTTACGGGGGATGGGAAGACCGGTGTTGTTACACCGGTCTTTTCATGTTAATGTTTTGATTAGTTTTTGTAT
>QJZS01000222.1 GCA_003247345.1 Spirochaetales bacterium | reverse complement strand
CGGATTTGTGTGCACCTCAAAATTCTTTGAGGATATGTTGGATGGAATAGAGTTGGCAAACAATCCTGACTTGATAAATAGACTTCCTTCGGATCTTTCCTTATTGATCATCAGTGGATCAGAGGATCCTGTAGGGCTCTATTCGAAAGGTGTTCGAAAAGTCTATGACCTCTACCGTAATAGTGAGATCTCCGATATAACCCTTCGTCTGGTCGAAGGAGCACGGCACGAAGTGCTCAATGAGACCGATTGCCAGAAGACCGAGAAGTATCTCGCAAATTGGATTACCCAGAGGATATAGGGTAATAGGCGAAGTGGTCCAACAGAACTTCAAGCGTCTGGGGACTTTCCTTTCAACAGTTTTTAAGCAGGCAATGAAGGACAATATCATGAACTCCGCTTCAGGGTTGGTGTATTCCACCTTGTTGACGGTTGTCCCTGCTTTGACCTTCATTTTTACCTTTTTCAATGCGCTGGGTCTTTTGGATCCTTTGATGAAATTCATTTCTCACTGGATTACCGATCTTGCCGGAGCTGATGCCAGTGCCCAGATATTGGAAACATTAACTCACTATACCCATAATGCAACCAGTTTGGGGGTGGTGGGACTGATTTCGTTCTTGATTACCATGGTTCTTTTGATCAACAAGACTTGGATTGTCATCAATCATATCTACCGATCTACCAGAAGCAGGAATGCTGTACGTCGCTTTGCAGGGTATGTAACATTTCTTATTATTGCCAGTTTGCTATTGGCTGCGTACATCAGTGTTCAGTCGGTTTTGTTCACCTGGTATCTTAATTTGATTGGGGTAACGATGGGACTGTTTTCTCCCATTTTGAAAACGATAGCGCCAAGTTTCATCATGCTTTTGGTTTTGTTCCTCCTCATTTACTTTGTTCCCAATACAAAGGTGCGGTTTGATTCTGCATTCCTGGGAAGCTTGGCAGGCCTTGCTATTACCACAATATTCCGCATGTTTTCTAACTTGCTGACCACAATGGCTTCTAATTTTTCAGTTATCTATGGCTCGTTTGCTATGGTATTCATGTCCCTGTTTTTCTGTTTCGTGTTTTGGGTAACCGTCTTCTTCAGCGTTGAACTTGCCTATGTACATCAATTCCGTCCGGATGCGTCAATCTTCAAAGGACTACCACAAAGTCCTGCTCTTCAGCTATCCGAAGGAACGAACATCATGATATTGATAGGGAGCAACTTCAGGGATGGAAAGGGAGAAACCTCTACCAAGGAATTGTTGGAGCGTTTAGCTATTCCTTTCAATAGATTGCAAGGATTCTTGGATCTGTTGATACAGATTGGGTTCATAACCCCCACGAATAACAATCACACCAGTTTCATCCCAAAACAACCACTTGATACACTGCGTCTGCAGGATTTGGCCCAAGGGTTGTATGGGCTGGAAACCATCGATGAAATCGATCATGATACAGCTGGAGAAGCCGTAGCCCAACAGGTGCACGAACGAGGTGTTACTTCCTTGGGAAATCTGACAATTGAACAACTCTTACAAAGAGTATAGAAAGTCTTGCTTTAGTTAAGCAACACAGGCTACTCTTACTTGGGAGGCTCGTATGTTTTTAGACCCCACCAACCAACCTATGATTGATCCGCTCATTTGGCATACATTCCCTGATGAGCATGATGGCATCCTTGCCGATGAAATGTGGAAATGCGGAAATCTTACCTGTATCTTGCTGAAGGATCCAAAATGCAGAAATGGAGAGGAGCTCGTTTCCATCGCGTATTCTATGATTGTCAAACGGGAAGGCCAAGTGATTTTGGCTGTCTCACTTGAAAGAGAAGATTTGCGTGCGCTTTCATATACCCTGGGTGTCTCATTGAGAGAATTGCAAGAGGAATATCAGACTAAGGGGTATTTCTCCCAAACCTATGCTTTTTTGTATACCGATGAAAACAGGGAAAGCCTTGGGCTCTATGACGGTGATATGGATATCCAGAGTTTGAGAATATTTTTCTTGGAAACAGTGTGCGATACGTTTGATATTCTCTCTGAGCCTGTTCAGATCAAAGGGTAGCGTCCTTTGCTTGGGATGACATTTCGCACCCCGCCACAAGGATTCTCGCAATCCCCCTGACGTCGAGGGATAAGATGTATATGACAATGGAAAACGGACTGTCCGGCTTCCTTGCCAATGTTGATTCCTACATTGAAACCCTCGATACTTTTATCTTCAGCGAGTAAGCGGTCTTTTGCTAGGGAAAGCAATTTGTCACAATCATGCTTTTCTTCGTCGGTAAGGTCAAAATAAGAGCTGACATGTCGTTTGGGAATGATCAGGGTATGTCCATTTGTCACTGGATGGATGTCGAGAATGGCAATGGCTTGCTCGTTTTCCAATATGATTCGTTCTTTTCCCAATTCACAGAATATGCACATTCCCATACGACTCCCTAGAGTTTGAAGTAAAACGTTCCCGAAAGATGGACGCTTGTGTTTGGATCTCTCTGAGGATCCATGTACTCGAATAGAATGCCTTTGCTTCCTGGTTCAATGGATGCAGGTAGGTATAAAAAGGATCCGTTCTCGGTTGCCACGAGGCTTGTGGACTGAGAATCTTGGCTTTCACTGTATTTAGCATTAATCAATAACCCTCCGATTTCGAGGGTAATCCAGTCTCCTACTTGGTAACCGGCCTGTGTGAGCATCGCCTTGGTGATATCAAGTTGCAGCACTTCGCTTTGCAGTGATTTTGTGACGTTCAGGGGAACGGGCTCTGGGTGTGTTTTCATGGTAGCACAGGAAGTGAGAGTCAGTAATAAGATGAGCATGAAAGCAATACGTTTCATTTCAAACCTCCTCGATCAGCGTGAATGTACTCTTATGATACTCCACTAACCCCTCATCACGCATTTTTCCCAATTCACTGGACATGGCACTTCGTTCCACACACAGGTAATCGGCCAAATGCTGGCGATCGAATACAATGGTGAAGGTTCTTGCTCCCCCCTGCCTTTTCGATTCAGTTGACAGATAGGAGAGTAGTTTATCTCTAGTCGTTCGTTTAGTAATATGATTGATTTTTGTCAACAACTCAAGATTCTTATAAGCGAATAGATGGACCAGGTTTTCTATCAATTGATTATGAAATTGGCAACTCTTGTTGCAGGTATGCAAAATTTTATGGATGTTGAGAAATAGGATGGTGGCTTCTTCGGCTGTTACCACCACAACCTCGCTTGGGGATTGAGTAAAGGCGATGGTTTCCGCAAACGTACCGCCAGGGCCAATGCTGGACACTATAGTTCTGTTACCCCAAAAGTCGTAACGGACGATATGAATCATACCGGAAAGTACGACTCCCATCTCCTCGGTACGATCGAGCTCGTTAAGTATAATACTCTCCTTGGGAAAGGTTTTTTTTGTACTTTGCAGGCAGGAAAGCATAGAAGGAAGATCTGTATCCGAGATGTTATGGAATAAGTGTGCATTTCGCAAAAGGGTAAAAGTTTCCATAGATTTCCTTTTATGTTGTAAATACAACATAACTAATCTGAGCCTTATCGTATCATAGGGTTGGTTCGTAGACAATGGAGGAAGATGATGATCAGACAAATGATTAAAATAGATGGTCAATTGTGCAATGGTTGTGGCTTGTGTGTGAGCGCATGCCAGGAAGGAGCTATTGGATTAGTAAACGGTAAAGCTGTCCTTCTCCGTGAAGATTACTGCGACGGTTTGGGAAACTGCCTTCCCGTGTGTCCTACCGGTGCAATCACGTTTGAAGATCGTGAGGCTCCTGCCTTTGATCATGAAGCGGTTGATGCAAAAAAGCCTGTGTTCAGCTGTCCCGGTAGTCAAATAAAGATTATGAAGCAGGATGAAAAAAAGCGTGAGCCAGAGGTAAAGAATGGTAATCCTGCAGCAAGTCAGCTTCGCCAATGGCCGGTGCAGATAAAACTTGCTTCTCCGAATGCATCGTTCTTCAATGATGCTGATCTGCTTATAGCAGCTGACTGCAGTGCTTATGCGTTTGGTGATTTCCATAATACATTCATTCGCAACAGGGTAACGCTCATCGGATGCCCGAAATTGGATGAGGGTGATTATGCAGAAAAGCTGGGAGTAATCTTTGCCAGTCATGATATTAGAAGCATAACAGTTGTAAGGATGGAAGTTCCGTGTTGCGGTGGCCTTGATGCGGCAGTAAAAAGAGCCATCGATGCAAGTGGAAAAATCATCCCGCTTGCAGTCGTGACTCTTTCAACCGATGGTACAATCCTGCGCTAAAAAATCCAGGAGGCTCCGATTACTAGGGAGACTGCTGAAGTTGCAGCATTCCAGCTGAAGAGATCCGAAGAATCCCCAAAAGGACTGGATAGATATCCAACTGCAGTAAAGCCTTCGAATACAGACCAGCTAACCCCTGCTGTGATATTACATGAGAGGTCAAGCGGAGAGATAATTGAGCGAAGCGACCACGAGAGGCTTGAAGACGGGGTGTAAACGATCTCAGGATAGAGAAGGAGTGCACAATCGCTGTCGCTTTGGCTTGTTAATTCCCAGTTGCCGAAAGGTCGGGTCAAAAACTCAAGTCGAAGCGACAAAGTCTTGTCGTTTCCTAAATCTTGGAGATGATATAATCCCCCGCTGATGAGCCATGATTCCTTGGTTTCTGTAGCAATATCACCACTTTGTGGAATGGAAAGTGAGGAGGCCATGTACCAGTCGGGACCGATATTGCCTTGCATCGCCACATAGGGCTTATGCAGCCGCTCTGTCTCATAACTGGTTAAATATCCAGCTTCTACCTTTGTGTTGCCCACATTCGTATAATAGCGAAATCCTGCGCCCATATGAGATGCATGCGTATCAATAGAAGGAAGGATCACTGCCTCTGCAAAGCTAAAGAATCCCATGGGATAGTTGATACTGGTCATCCATCCTGTTTCGCTTCTCAATTCTGCTTGTGTAAGAGAAACTGAGGTGTCACTGCTTCCATACAGTACATCTCCAGCGTTGAACAATATCCCGTCTCCCCATGATAGACGTGTCTTTCCGGCAGTCAATCGAAATGAGGGAAAACGTGCCTTAAAATATGCTTTGTTTAGAATATCATTCACAATTGTGGTCGCAGAACCTGAGGTCAAAGAAGTGTACGGGGTTTTCAACACCACTTCGCCCCTGACATTTCCACTTCTTGGTGATGCAATGGAAAGAGAAAGCGAGGGGAGCATGTAATCGCTATACGCATCACTTGCCGGCATGTAGGTGTAATACGATAAAAGTTGCATCGTAATTACCGGGTTTTCAGCCGCCCAAAGGGTGGTTGAAATCAGTACCATTCCAAGCAGCACCCCAAGCCTTTTTATGTTTACCATGTCAGATTCTCCAAGGAGAAGAGATTTGCATCGAGCGATACATTGATCTGTAGGGTATCGAAAGTCATCATCGTAGAACTATCCTGCTTCATAGCGTCATCGATTTTTGTTTCTTTTGGGATGGTCCTGTCGGCGACTTGCATCACAGAAAGCACTTCCATGTTTTTCAGTAATCGCCCCTGACTGGTGGAGTATTCACCTTTCCATGTTACATATGTTTCCTTGTCTACCCAAACTTTCTGGATAGGATAGGCTACTTGCCTGGTTTTTGCGGTAAGGGTGAGAATGTAGCAATCATGGCCGTTATAGACCTCACTGCCATCGAGGGTAACCGTGTAATCATTCAAGGTAGTCTTTTCCTCAGTCATATCCTCATAGGAAAGGTCGCTACCCAATACGGATTGCCTTAGAGCCGCGCCCTGCAACCTGATCAATTCTTCAGCATCAGGGTAGTAGAGATACAGACTTCCTTTGGTTCTCAGAATCTTTTGACCACGTTCTGCAGTACTGGTAAACTCAATCAATGATTCACTGGTTCCCTTCGTCCATGCTTTGAACGTACTCTCTTTTGTTCCGAATCTATCTGTGGTTTGTATGGACCCGGTGGAATAGGAGGTATCATAGGTCGCAAGCGCATCCATAGACTTTACAATCTCCTCTGCTGTAATGGCAAAAAGCGTTGAGGGCAGGATGAGCAAGATTAAAGCAAATAAGAGAGTGAGGATTTTTTTAGACATAACGTAATGCCTCCACAATTTCAATTTTTGAAGCCTTCCTGGAAGGTATGAGCGTCGAAAGGGAAGAGATGATGATGGCATAGATCCAAACAAAGAGTGCAGTGAACCAGTTGACCGTCGGGTACAAGATGGAGGAAATCTCCATATCGACCCCACTCATTACTTCAGTAAAGTTCAATCCCACCTTGCTCAGTGTAAAGACGATTCCGACACCAATCAATGTCCCGAGTGTTGATCCCGCTATGCTTATAAACGACCCTTCCAACAGGAAAAGCTTGGTAAGCTCTTTGCCTTGCATGCCCAAGGCACCCATCGTCCCAATTTCGCGCATACGTTCGTAGATGACCATCATAGTGGTATTTATGATGACCGTACTGCCCAGGACAAAGAAGATTGCGCCGATGATATAGTAGATAAATTTTGCAATCACAAGGAATGAGTATATCGTGTTCAGGTCTTTCCACTGTTTTGTTTCGGTTTCAAGCGAAAGCTGCGACAGGAGAGCTTGTTTTACGTCTTTTGCTACATCTGCTTCTTTGTATCCATCTTTTGTAAGAAGAAGGATCTCTTGAGCTTGTCCTTCCATCCTTAAAAGATACTGTGCTCTGTCCAAAGGAACATACACAGTTGTAGAGCTTAGTGCCCCTACTGGGAAGCTGGCTATTCCGGTTATCTTGAATGTCATGGCATTCGTTCCACGGGTGGCCGTAGTTGTAAGCATTGTCACCTTATCCCCAACCCCTAAGGCTAGCTCATGAGCCAAGATGGAACCCATCAACATTTCATTGGCTCCTGCATTTGGAATACGACCTTCGGTTACGAGTTTGTCAAAATCGATGAAGGCAGCGTCCTTGGTGAAATCGATTCCTACGCCAAGTACTCCATTGTTCTTCTCGTTCAAATAGAGACTTGCTGGGAAGTTGATTCTTGGTGTTGCAGCTTTCACACCATCAACGCTTTCTGCTACTGGAAGAACGCTTGCTATATCCACACTGAGATGTAGTGGGTTATAACGCTCATACTTTTCATAATCGACATTTCTGATACGTATCTGACCGGTATAGAAGCTGGTTAGATTTTTCGCCATATCGGTTTCCATACATTCCAAGAGTGCAAGCAGTGCCATGATGCTCATAGCTGATACTGCAATTGCCACCGCTGAGAGGATGGAACGACGTAGATTTCTAAATATGTTGCGAAATGCTACTGCTGGAAGTTTGATTGTCATCGTTTTCTCCTCTTACTGATGATGCAAACAGGTCGGTATGTCTAGCTTCAATGCCCGTCGGATAGGAAAGAGAGCGACAACCATCGATAGCAAGATGCCACTGAAGAAGGCCTTCAGTATGGTAGGCAGACTCCAAGCCCCACGCATGATGCTTTGGATTCTGAACCCAATATCCATATCCCTAAACATAAACCCAACATTAATGCCGGAGTTGACTAGGTAAATATTTACCAAACAACCAAGGGCAATACCCACCGTTGCGCCGATCATACCAATACCGCCGGCCTCAAAGAGGAATGAGAAGAGTATATCGCGGTCTCTCATTCCCATGGCTCGCATCATTCCCAATTCCCGCATTCGTTCATACATTGCCATCAGCATGGTATTTGAAACACCTACTGCTGCAATGATGAAGACGAGAAACAGAATCATACTGCTTCCACCTTGCTTTGCTTCGACCATGGCAATATAGTCTTGGGCCAAATCTCTCCAAGTAAGTACCTGGAGATTGGACAAGCCTGCTTGATCCAATTTTGCTTGTAGATCAGCCGCTGATTGATTTAGGTTTGCTTTTTCGTCAAGTACAATATCGATGCTTGTTACAGCTCCATCCATTCCAAGATAGGAGTCTGCAGCGCTCTTATCCATCATGATCAAGGTTCGGTTCACATTGGGGTTCGGGCAGTTCACAATGCCTACAATCTGCATATCGAAGGCTTCATAGAATCCACCGTTTCCTTGGGTAATGAATGTCACCCAATACCCGACCTTGGCCCCTATATCTTCAGCAAACCAACTTCCTATGACGATTCCGTCATTCTCCCCAGGTTCTAGAAACCGTCCATCGATAAGAGTATCAGGATAACGATAGACGTCAAAATCTGTAGAAGGATCAATGGCCGTGATTTTTACACTCATGTTTCCATCTTCACCAAAATCCTTGCTGTACAGAATCATGTCTGCAGCAAATGTTGTCCGTTCAGTAGCAGTGAGACCTTCGGCTTTAACAATATCCATCACTTTGTCTGGTTGTTTAATTGAGGACTCGAGGGGAAGGAAATAGTGTTCTTCCCAATAGTTGGAATCGTAGATACGAAGCGATGCGGTCTCATACCAACGAAGGTTGCGCACCGATTCAACTTGGGCTCCCCTTAGGATTGAGTCAACAATGATGAACATCATCAAGCCAAACGCAATTGCTACTGAAGTGATTATTGTGCGTCGTTTGTACCGGCTCAGATTCTTCATTGCCAATTGCAGAATGAATTTCATTATTGCCTCCTTTCGTCGCTTACAATGGAGCCATCATGGAGGAGTACCAAGCGAGAGGCATATTCCATGACCATTTTGTCATGGGTGGAGAAGATGAATGTTGTACCATGCTTTTCGTTCATCTTTTTCATGAGCTTGAGAATTTCCTCACCTGTTTTTGAATCGAGGTTTGCCGTCGGTTCGTCAGCCAAGATGATCTGCGGGTTCTTTACCAGTGCACGAGCAATGGCAATTCGCTGTTGCTGACCACCACTGAGTTTTGCAGGTCTTCGGTTTTCCATACCTTCCAGACCGACTTCCTTCAGTACCTCATAGGTCCTACGTTTGATTTCATCAGCAGGGATATCTAAAAGGGAAAGAACGAAGCTGACATTCTCGTACGCCGAAAGGACGGGAATGAGGTTGTACGTTTGGAAAATAAAACCAAGATTGTTTCTTCTGAACGTGGTTTTCTGGGTTTTGTCCATGCCGCTTATAGGTTGGTCATTGATGTAGATCTCCCCACTATCGATACCATCAATACAGCCAATGAGGTTGAGCAAGGTGGTCTTTCCGGAACCGGAGGGGCCGGCGATGGACAAGAATTCCCCTGCGTCGACTTCCAAAGAGACTTCTTTCAGTGCTTTTACTACGGTCTCACCTGTCTTGTAGTTTCGGGATACCTTTTCAATTTTGATCATGCTCATGTTTTTCCTCTTCCGTTTTGGTGTGTTTTTCGTTTTTATGTTTTTCTTGTTCGACTTTTTGCATTGCAGCAGTCCCCATCACCGATCCAAAGTCCATATGGTCCAGAATGGAGGCAGGCATCAACATCATGGAATTGTTTTGCCTGATTCCCTCGTAGATCATATTCATGGAACGCAACTGGAGTGCTATAGGATCGTTTGCATATTGCTCTGAAGCTTCGGCAAATTTCTTTGCGATTTCCACCTCCGCGGCTCCGAGAATAATTCGTGACTCCTTTTCCCGTTCCGCCTGAGCCTGTTTACTCAGTGAATCCTCCAGTTCCTTTGGAATGATGATATCCGTTATCTCGATGGAAAGGATGGTGACCCCCCAAGGATTGGTTTTTGCATCCAGAACCTGTTGTATCTCTTTGCCCAGTTCCTCTCGTTCACTGAGAAGACTTCTCAGGTAGTGTTTCCCGATTGAATCACGCAGAGCTGTCTGTGCAGAAAGGATGACCGCTTCAGTATAATCTTCGACTTCCAGAATTGCCTTCTTTGCATCCCAAATCATCCAGAAAGCCAAGGCATCGACATGCACCGGTACCGTATCCTTTGTCAGAGTCTTCTCTGCGCTGAAATCGGTAGCCCGGATACGGGTATCGATAAATTCCGCGATACGGTCCACCAAGGGGATCAGGAAAAACAGCCCCGGGCCATGGACTTTGTTGAATTTGCCAAGTCTGAGGACGATGACCTTATCCCATTGGTACACCATCTGAAAGGCGGAGGAAAACAACAGCCCCAACGTAGATAAGGCGGTGATTGGATATAAGTACAAGGAAAGGCCTCCAACCACTGCTACCCAGAGGATGAGAATCAAAGCCATAACCACAGCCCAAAGGGGGAAGAGGGCAATAATCAGTGAAGCAACGAAGGTTGCCACGCTTACCATCACCACCGCTTCATGAGGCATGGAGGGGTAGAGGGAAAATTGTACAATTGCGCCAATTGCCAAAAATAGCGTGAGTACAAGAAAGGATAGCGCACCGAAACTGAAATCCTTCTTGAGCACAAATCCTTTCATGTTTTTGATTCGTTCGAACTTTTTTCTGTATAGACTCATGATAATGCCTCTTTCTTTTGAGTATCACTTCCCCAATCTTTGATGGCCTCAACCAATTCCTCCGGAGAAAAGCCGTAGGAAGAAGCTTTGGTAATGAACTCTTTTGTTATCTGGGAAAGGATTCGCTCTCTTTCGATTGCATCGATACTGATTTGTTTTTCGCTGATGAAGGTGCCTGAGCCTTGTTGAGTGACTACGATGTTGCGGATTTCCATTTCCGCATAGGCTCGGGCTACCGTGTTGGGGTTAACACTCAAATCAACGGCAAGTGCACGTACAGTGGGGAGCTGAGCTCCTTTTTCGAGTCGACCATCAGCAATGGCCATCTCCACTTGGAGTATGATCTGCTTATAAAAGGGAACGCCGTTTTTAACATCCAAACTAAATTCCAAGCTTGGTTCCTCTTTCGGTTTCACAGCCAAAATTCCTCCCTGCTTGTATTATTGTACTAGTGTATTGGTACAATGTCAACAAATGTATTGTATTGGACAATAAATAAGCTGCATCCAAGTGATGCAGCTTATGCGGTTACCTTAAAAGCTTTGATTATTTGTGTTTGATGAACGTCCCGTTTTGTAGTTCCTGACGTGCAATTCGCAGTTCTTCGGAGGTGTTCATCACAATGGGTCCGGCCCAAGCAACAGGTTCCTTTAGTGGTTTGCCTGCATACAGGAAGAACCTTGCGCCATCCTCTTCAGCCTTAAATTCAACGGTATCACCCTCACCAAACAGGATTGCTCGATGGAGGAGGACTTGTTGTCCGTCGACGTGGATGGAGCCGCGGACGATGTAGATGAATACGGTATTCTCCGCCTCGAAACTCATCGACCATGTTTGGTTCCCTTCCAGTTTTACGTCTAGATACGTAGTGGCTACATAGTCGCCTTTCTCAGGACCAGCCGTGTTATGGTAGGTCCCACTGATTACCCGTACTTCCATACCAGGTTCCTTGACGACGGGAATCATCTCTTTACGAATATCACGATAGGCAGGTTCGGTCATCTTATCCTTCTGGGGGAGATTGATCCAAAGCTGACAACCCAACATGTGTTCGCTCGCTTGTGGCATTTCCTGATGGATGATTCCGCTTCCGCCGGTCATCCACTGACAGCACCCTTCATCGATCGAACCGCGGTTGCCGAGGCTGTCGCCGTGATCGATTTCTCCATCGATAAGATACGTTACCGTCTCAATGCCTCTATGCGGGTGCCAAGGGAATCCTTTGATATAATCTTCAGGATTATCGGAGTCAAAAGCATCGAGCATGAGGAAAGGATCAAAGTCCTTTACATCATTGTAGCCGATGATCCGTACTAATTTGACCCCAGCCCCATCGTATTGTACAGCTCCGCCGGTTATACGTCGTATGGGTTTGATTGTCATCTGGTGGCCTCCTTAGGTTAAAG
>QJZS01000179.1 GCA_003247345.1 Spirochaetales bacterium | reverse complement strand
ATTATGTAATACAAATGGTCACGATCATCATGGCGAAACAGGGAGTTATCGGTCCTATTTGGGGTATGGTAATTCCAATGATTATGGTAGTATGCATAGCGCTCACAGAGCGTGCAGCATTACATTAAGGAAAATTTTATGGCAATATTCAGAACTATTCATCAAGATACGAGCAGCAACGCTCGTTTGGGCCTGCTCTCTCTTGGACATGGCGAAGTAGAGACACCCGTATTCATGCCTGTAGGGACCAAAGGGACCGTAAAGGCAATGTTTCACGAAGATGTGAAAAAGATTGGATACAAGCTCATTTTGGGGAATACGTATCACCTCTATCTGAAGCCAGGACTTGAGGTACTTTCTGATTTTGGAGGATTGCATAACTTTTCCCATTGGGATGGAAACTTACTCACCGATAGCGGTGGCTTCCAAGTTTTCAGCCTTTCAGGTTTACGTAAGATAGGGCAGAAAGGAGTAACCTTCCAAAGCCATATCGACGGGTCCAAACATGTCTTTACGCCAGAAAATGTAATTGATACACAAAAGATTATCGGTTCTGATATCGCAATGTGTTTGGATGTTTGTACCCCTCCTGATATTGAGCATCGTGCAGCAAAAGAGGCGATGCATATCACCCACGATTGGGCAAAACGTGCCATTGCACACAGGGATATGCTTGGTTCTGAATTCAAAGGAAATTTATTTGGTATTGTCCAAGGTAATTTCTATGAGGATCTTCGTAAGGAAAGCGCCGAATTCTTCAATGAAATGGATTTTCCCGGAATTGCCATCGGAGGCTTGTCAGTAGGAGAGAGTCATGAACAATTTTCACACTTCCTTAGTTATACAGCTGACTTGGTAACCAAAGAAAAACCTCGTTATGTCATGGGAATCGGAAGCCCTGATTACATTCTGGAAGCTGTAGAAAACGGTATCGATATGTTTGACTGCGTACTTGCAACCCGTATGGCCCGAAATGGCGGAATCTTTACAGACGACGGTATAGTAACGTTGAAAAAAGCAATTCATAAGTTCGATCATGGGCCTTTGGAAGAAGGGTGTACCTGCAGAGCCTGCACCCAGTACAGTAGAGCATACATGCACCATATGATTAAAACAGGCGAAATGCTCGGGGGTATGTTGGCTACTGAACATAACCTTACGTACTTCTATCGTTTGATGGAACGTATTCGGGAAGCGATCAGAGAAAATAGATTTGCATCATTCAAGAGGGATTACCTTGCAAGATTCTACGGAAAGTAGGAAAACAGCTAGAAACAGTTTTATCATCATGGTGTGTACATTTCTCAGCAGATTGTTGGGAATTGTACGCGCTCGTGTACTGTCCTCCGTTTTTGGAGCAACCGGTACTGCCGATGTAATCAACTTTACATTTAATATCCCTAACAATTTCAGGAAATTATTCGCCGAAGGTGCAGTAAACTCAGCACTGATCCCTGCATTTTCCCGTTTGCTTGGTCTTGACGATAAGAAACGATCCTTCCGTTTGTTCAGTCTCTTATGCACCTATCAGACAATTCTCCTTATTCCCCTGGTAGTATTGTCATACTTTTTTGGGGAAGACCTGTTGTTGGTGATCAGTGATTTCGACGGGGCACAAGCTGCCTTGGGTGGCAAATTACTTCCATTTTTCATGATATATCTTGCTTCCATAAGTTTGGCTTCAATATTCAATGGTGTTTTGCAAGCTCATCATAATTTTCTACATGCATATCTGTCACCCTTGCTTTTTTCCATTTCTGTTATCTTTGGAGTACAGTACCTTTCGGGAACACTTGGTGCCATGAGTATGGCATACTCGACAATGGCAGGCGGAATACTACAAGGGACGTATTCCTATATTATGCTCCGCCGGTACGGATACCGAACTAAGGTTGCTTTTAAGGCAGGAGATACTCCATTCAAACCGGTTGTCAAAGCTTGGGCATTGGTTGTGCTTGGGATGGGAATGCAAGTATTGACTCAATTCATCACCTTTTATTTTGCATCCAGATTTTCAGAGGGTAGTGTTACGGCATTTTCCAATGCAACAATATTTTATCAGACACCCTATGGAATATTCTTCAATGCAATCAGTGCGGTAAGTCTACCTTTGCTCAGCAGGTCTTTCGCCCTAAACGAAAACAATAAGGTCAAAGAATATACTCGTTCTTCATTGGTTCAATTAACTAGTTTATTGCTGCCAAGCACGATCATCCTGTTCTTTCTTAGCCAAGAATGTGTAAGTGTCGTTTTACAAACAGGAAATTATACGTTTGCAGATGCACAGCTTACTGCATTGGTCCTTCGTCCGTTCCTGCTTTTCATGGTAACAACAAGTTGGTATGCAATGCTGTTACGACTCGGGTACAGTGCCAATCGCCACGCCTTGATGACACGTATCACCTTCATTCAGAATGGGTTCGATATCCTGTTGATGTACATTTTCTCTAATTTGGGATGGGGAATCATTTCTTTGCCCCTTGCAAACGGCATTTCTTATGCCCTTCTTCTTATTGTTCTCTCTTGGAAATTGCGCGACTTATACGCTCCGCTCAAAGACCGGGCTCTTTTGAAAAACCTTGTTCGAGTTACATTGGCCAATATCCCTATTCTAATCTACTGTCTTGTATATAATGTGCTTGACCTACAATGGTACGAGAGCGGTTCGAGCTTAATGAATCTGCTGTATCTTTGTCTGGTTGGCCTTGGGTCAGTTGCTGTAATGTTTATATCGTATGCAATTGCAAAATTGGAAATATTACGGGTTTTCGGTGCCAAGAAGCAAAGAGGCAACGTATAATGCCGTTGATTCCTCTATCTTAACAACAAGTCTATCGAAAGTAATCAAACCATTGAGTTCTTGTTGGACATCAGTCAATTGCGTATACACAGAAGCTGCAAGACCTTGTAATTTTGCAGGATATACTTGTTCTTCATACAATTTCAAAAAGGCATCGGAGAAATCTTTTTGATTTGCAATTGTCTTATACCCAAATATTTTCTGAGTTTGATCATCATGATTCTCAACTCGCCAAACGTATCCTCCGAATTCAGACAAGAGAACCGCACGCCCAAGACGATCTTCTTTATAGGTATATTTCTTAAAGTACACATGCTTCGAAGCAAATTCTCCAATTCCTTGATCATACCAACCACTGGTTATATCGATGGTTCTTGTATCATCAAGCTTTTTTACTACTTCGAGTATACGTTTAGCATCAAACTGTCCCCAGCCTTCGTTGAAGACAACCCACATGCCAATAGAGACTGTATTGAAAAGCGTATCTATCATTTCTCTTAATTCAGTTTCAAATTGCTCTCTGTACGATGCATCCTGACTTCCCAATAGTTTATAATGATGATCAGTTACGGAGAAAGAAGGAATAAGCAACGGACCTGACATTATCGGTTGGAAAGGGCTTCTTCCTCCGCTAACCATATCTTGCCAAACCAATAGGCCCATCACATCGCAATGATGATACCACCTACGATTTTCCACTTTTGCATGTTTGCGTATCATATTGAACCCAAGCTTTTTAACACTCGTAAGTTCATCAATTACCGCTTGGTCGGTAGGTGGGGTATACAAGCTTTGTGGCCAATAACCTTGATCTAATATTCCATGGTGAAAATATGGCTTGCCATTCAGATATAATCTTCCATCATGAACCGAGAAACTCCGTAATCCAACATAGCTGGTTACGACATCTTCCCCCAAGGCAACCGTAAAATAATACAGGAAAGGATCTTCGGGCGACCAGGGGTGGACTTTTTCCACCTGACAAAGTATTGGCCTATTTGTTTTACCTATGCTTTGTTTGGTTCCTTCCAAATACGATATTGAAACAGGAATATCATCAGATTGTGTTATAACCTGTACGTACCAACACTGCTTTTCCAAGTCACTGGTTATACGTAATTTTTCTATATACTGAACAGGTACTTCCTCAAGCCACACACTTTGATAAATTCCGCTCTGGCCCGTGTAAAAGATTCCCTTTGGACGGAGAACTTGTTTTCCTCGTACTATAGGCTCTTGATCACAAGGATCTGATACTTGGACGATCAATTCATTTGTAAGCTTCAAATATTTGGTAATATCAAAAGTAAATGGAGAATAGCCCCCAATATGAGATCCAATAAGTTCACCGTTCAAATAGACGTTGCAGGAATGATCGACTGCTTCAAAATGAAGTAGCAACCGATGTGAATCGGAAAGCTTGTGATACTTGAAAACTCTTCGATAGACTATTCTTTGGGTAGGCCGCAATGTTTTTTGTAACGTAGAAAGCTGAGTTTCAGGAGAGAAGGGAACTAAGATTGAAAAAGGAAATTCTAAAGGAAGTGTAGCATCATTGCAGATTGCACAATCCCATCTTCCATTTAGATTTTTATAGGAAGATCGCACCATTTGTGGTCGTGGATATTCTTGCAGGATATTCTGTTCGTCGATTGGATAACGGATTTGCATTCCCAATAGTAGCACAAAATAAATGCCCTCGGCAGAATTTCCACCAAGGGCATTTTAATTACTAAAAATTAGAACTCTACAACTGAAATTTCTTTGACTGTATAGTCATAGCTAATATCATTCAGGGTAAAAGCGAATCGCTCACCGAGTGTATGGTTCAACAATTCTCTTCCAAAAGGAGCAGAGAGATTGATGATGTTTTCATTCGGGTTCGATTCCCATGGTCCCATAATGGTATAGGTTACTTGTTCTTCCTTGATGTTGTTTTCAAGAACAACTCTGGTACCAAAACCAATTTTAGAAGCATCTACCTTATCACGAGTAATAACCGTAGCACGATCCACTTCTTCTGCAAGACGTCGCAGCGTATTGTTGAGAAGACTTTGTTTCTCCTTCCCATACTTATATTCGCTGTTCTCTCGGAGATCTCCAAGCTCCCTAGCTTCACCAATTTCCTTGGCAACTTCAGGAAGGTCCACATGCTGGATGTGCTCAATCTCTTTCTTCTTGGCATCCAAACTGGCTGCAGTACAGAATAATCCAGTAGGAATCACATTCTGCCTACTTACGGTTTCGACCTCATCAAAGAATTTGAAGGAAGGATACTTCTCGCTGATAGCATGCTTGATTTCAATTTTCTTTCCACCAGGGAGGGCAAATACATTTGCAACAAGACTATATATCTTCTGTGCATAGTCTTCTTTGCCTTCCTGCAACAATTTAAGAACTGACTTCTCATCAAAAAGAATGGTCATCAAGGTCTTTGCAATCTTTCTATTCTCTTGGACATCCTTTCTATTATCGATACAACGGTTCGTGTAGTCGAGGAATTGCAACTCAGTAAAAATCAACTGATCATTTGAAATTCCAGTCTTCGCCCAGAGCTTTGCATCACCATTCTTCAACAAATAGATTAAGGTATTACCTTTTTCCTTGAAGTTCTCAACTGAGTCAGTATAGATGTTGAGTAGAGCAGAAACCTTTTTCTTTTGCTTGAAAATATCTGGGATGTAACTTGTCAGATAATGTTCAAACAAGGAGGTAAGGATTTTTTCCCAACCAGGAACATCTTCTACCACATGGTCAATGAAGCTCTTCTTCAATTCAGGATCTTTAATGCTGGAGAAAACATTTTCCAAGTTCTCTGTACGATTATAAAGTACCTCAAAGGTCAAAGCTTCTGGGTAGTTGATAAAGTTCATATTCTGTCGTTTTACCAGATCCTCTAACAACAAATAAGAACTGAAAGTCATGTCGTTTGCTACAACAATTGGCTTGAATGCTCCATTCTCTTCCAAGAAAATATCACTGAAATACTTCACCATCTCAAAGAAGAAGTCGCTTTCTACATCACCCTTGGAAGCAATGAAATCTTTCAAGCTCTTAATTTTATCGTAGAAATTCTTTTCATTTCTAAAGACCTGCAGTTGCTTCTCCTCGTAACTTACGGGAGTTGAACGCAAAAGGTATGTATCTACTTCATTGTTTGACAGATCGAAGAGAGGATTGGTCATTAATTCCTTCTTAGCTTGGTTGAGCCAAGGAGTCCATTCCTTTGTTTCAAGGATGGAGGGAACCAATTCACTCTTCATATCTTTCAGGTTGATACTTCCATTATTGCTAGACATAAGGGTCTTCAAAGTCCATGGAATATCCTGCTGTACTTTTGCACTCAGCTTTTCACGAGGCAAAGCACTCTTCAATACCCAAATATGGCTCTTTGGAAGTGCTTGCAAACTCTTGAATGCCATTGCAGTGGAGAGTCGGCTTCCTTCTTTGCTGCTCTGACCGGCAAAATCGACAATGACATCAGTCTCATCGATGGATCGTATTCTACCAATGCGGTTGGTACTGTTCTGGAATACAAAAGTACCTTTATCAAAAGCAATGTTAGTTTCAAAGTCCTCGATGCTATGCAGAATATCACGACTGATGTTGCTGCTTAAGGCACTGGATTCAAGACAACTTCTCAGCCTGGAATGATCTTTGTACTTGATCTTATAACTCTTAATCAAATTTTCCTTGGCAAACAGATCATCACGATCCAAGTTAAGGATTGCTTTTTGACATTCAATTTGTTGGTCGATATCTTCTTTGCTTGAAGCTTCAAGATCACGAAGTAGGGCAACAGCAGTTCCCTTACTAATGGCAGAAACCTGTTCAGCAACTGAGAGGAAATACCCAAAGGCATCTTCTTCCATCTCTAAAAGCGTACCGAAAAGAGAACGCACTGAAGAAATGTCCTTTCTCTTAATCAAGCGATGAATTGCTTTTTTGAGGAAGGAAATTGCTTTTTCCTTATTTCCTTTTTGCTGTGCATAGGCAGCTAGTTCTCTGACAATTTCTACTTCTTCATAGTCAACTTTTACCAATCGTTCCCATAGTGCGAACTTTTGGTCAGTTTTTCCCATTTGCTCATATGAATCTGCAAGCAGACGAAGAGCATGCTTATTTTCACTTCTGCTCAGGATTTTTTCAGAAAGGAATTCAACGATATTCCATTTCTTGTTTTCCATGAACACTTCTATCAAGTTGAGCAACAATAGATAATCATCAGCCCCTCTGCGTTCCAATTGGATAGAACCGCTGATGTAGGTTGCAATGATACTGTTTCTCTCTTTTTCACTTAAATGTCTGTCACAAAGTTCTTTTGCTTCAGTCTTCTGGTCTTCGTCCATCTCCTTGATGTGAGTGTCCAATTCCTGAAAGCTCGTTACCTTATATGTATTGACAGTACTTTTGGTCCATTGCTCTTCTTTCAGTAAGTTCTCAATCTCTTGGAATCCCATGGTTTCCTCCAAACAAAATTTGTCCTATTCTAAGACGTAAAAGAAACCGGGCAGACCGGGTCTTAGCCTGCTCGGGTTTTGCTTTATAGTTTCTTTCCCATAATATACCATGATTTGGCAAATCTAGCAATTGATTTCCTTAAACTTGCAAAAACATATTAACAAATATATAGTATTTTTACTATATGAATCGTTGCAAAACCTCGTACTTACTGGTATAAATGGAGTATGGAAACTTCATCTTTAATTATAGCCCCCAGTATGCTGTCTGCAGATTTCTCCAAGACAGGAGAAGAAGTGCAAACAATCAACGCAAGTGGCGCTGAATGGATTCATTTGGATGTTATGGATGGTATGTTCGTACCCAACATTACCTTTGGCCCTAAGTTTATCAATGATTTGAGATCTCATTCTTCATTAGTCTTTGATGCGCATCTTATGGTCGATCAACCGGAACGATATGTAGCTCTTTTTGCAGAGAACGGCTGTGATTACATCACGGTTCACGGAGAAGCGTCTGTACATCTACACCGCACACTGCAAATGATTAAAGCTGCTGGGTGTAAAGCTGGAGTTTCATTGGTTCCCTCGACACCGGTAAGCAGTATCGAACCTGTTTTGGATATGGTCGATCTAGTCCTTGTCATGACCGTGAATCCAGGCTTCGGAGGGCAAAGTCTTATTCCATCCACTCTGAAGAAAATTGAACAGCTGCACGCCATCAGGAAGGAACAAGGTTATAAGTATTTGATAAGTGTCGATGGTGGGGTTAACCTGAAAACAGTTCATCTTGTATCCCAACGTCATACAGATATTGCGGTTTGTGGTTCTGCGTTTTTCAGCGCAGCAGATAGGGCTGAGTTTGTTAAATCAATGAAGGCTGCTGCAAAAGGATGAAAGCAGTCATTCAAAGGGTTCGTGACGCACAGGTGACCGTTGAGGGAGAATTAACCGGTGCAATCAACCATGGAATTCTTGTATATCTTGGGATTGGTCATGATGATAACGAACAAAATTTGCTGTGGCTTTGCAATAAGATTGTTAAACTACGTATTTTTACCGATGAGATGGGCAAAATGAACAAGAGTTTGGAAGATGTTAACGGTTCCATTCTCGTGGTAAGCCAATTTACGTTGCTAGCAAATCTCAAAAAGGGTAATAGACCGTCTTACAATGAGGCAGCGGACCCAGATATGGCTGAGAAACTGTACGATACTTCTTTGAGGATTTTCAATGAATTAGGGTACACGGTAGCCTCAGGTAGATTTGGGGCACACATGGACGTAAGTTACACGAATGATGGACCTGTGACGTTATTATTAGATGCATAGGATGAAGCAAAACACAGACTTTACAATCTACAGATATAAGGTACACGCGACTTGAGGAGCATATCATGGCAAAAAATAAAGAAACGACATTTCCTACTGACCTGAAACAAAAACGCGAGGCATTGGAAGCTGCGAGAATTCAAATTGACAAGCAATTTGGAAAAGGCTCCCTTATGAAGCTTGGGGAAAACAAAGAAGATCATACTATAGGAAGCATCAGCAGTGGTTCATTGCTGCTTGATGAAGCTTTAGGTATCGGAGGATATCCCAAAGGCCGTGTCATAGAAATCTACGGACCGGAAAGCAGTGGTAAAACTACTCTTGCCTTGCACGCTATTGCGGAAAGTCAAAAAGCAGGTGGGATTGCCGCATTCATCGATGCAGAACACGCCATGGATCCAGGATATGCTAAAAAGCTGGGAGTCAACATTGACGAACTCTGGATCAGCCAACCCGATAGCGGTGAACAAGCGCTTGAGATTGCGGAATCATTGGTTCGCAGTGGTGCTGTTGATATTATCGTCGTTGACTCTGTTGCGGCATTGACTCCTCAGGCAGAAATTGATGGTGACATGGGTGATAGTCATATGGGCTTGCAAGCACGTTTGATGAGTCAGGCTCTTCGAAAACTTACAGGCCTTTTGGCAAAGAGTAATACCACAATTATCTTCATCAACCAGATTCGTATGAAAATTGGCGTCATGTTTGGGAACCCTGAAACAACTACCGGTGGTAATGCTCTCAAATTTTATGCTTCCGTCCGTCTTGAAGTACGTAAAATTGAAACTCTTAGTCGCACTGCAGATGATATTATCGGAAACAGAGTCAGGATAAAGATTGTTAAAAACAAAGTTTCACCGCCGTTCAAGAAGGTTGAGCTTGACCTTATGTTTGGTGAGGGTATCAGTTATATAGCAAGTATTTTGGATGCTGCACTCAAGTATGACATGATAGAAAAGAGTGGCTCTTGGTACTCTTTCAATGGTGAGAAAATTGGACAGGGCAGGGACAAGACTTTGGATTTCCTTAAGGATAATCCTGATATCGCCGCTGACCTCGATACGAAGCTTCGTGCTAAGATGTTCGGGAATACAGAAGAAGCAAGTCCTGTCGCTGAGTAATAATTTTTGTATCTAACGTGCAGAGGCGGTTCTTTCCGCCTCTGTGTTGTAATTGGCCCACACGTTGGGTATACTCGCTTGAAGAGGGGATTGCTGTGCAAGAACAACAACTACCAGAAGAACAAACTGAGGAAGGAAAAACCTTCCATACCCCTTCATTTGACGGCCCACTTGATTTATTGCTATTCCTTATTCAAAAATCAGAAGTAAATATCTATGATATCCCGATTGCCGATATTACCGAGCAGTTCCTTGGTTATTTGCGTGATGAAAAAATCACAGAACTTGGAGATTTGACCCAGTTCTATAAGATGGCCGCTGATCTTCTGTACATCAAGAGTAGAATGCTGTTGCCTGTTGACTTGGAATTCGACGAAGAGTATCAAGATCCTCGTCAGGAGCTTGTAGATCGACTTTTGGAATATCAGAAATTCAGGAAATACACAGAACTTTTGACAGGTACTTCCAATTCAACCGAACTGTTCATCAACAGAAAAGACAACCAATTCAGACTTCCATTCGGAGATGAACAGCTGTTTGGGGATGTATCACTTCAGGATCTTTTGCAGACATTCACACGTTTGATGACCACCATAACACCAAATAAGGTATTCAATGTATATGAATCCGTAACGGTAAACGAAAAGATTGCTTTGATGCAGGAGTTTTTCGAAACCAAAGATTATATAACCCTGGAAGAATTGATTGTCCATCCAGATCAGCTACTCCATATTATTTGCAGTTTCATGGCAATACTTGATGCATGCAAACTTCATATTATCACACTTGTTCAGGCAGAGAGTTTCGGACCTATACTTCTGAGAAAAGTTGATGAAGCTTTTGAGCAAGATTTTGAGCACATGTATGATCAAGAAGAGGATGAAGAGAGCATTCAACCGTCCACGGATGTATTTTTTGAAGAAGAATTTACCGAAGATGAAGATATTTCTCGTACAACTACTGACGATGGTCGTGTTTTTCTGTATGATGATGAAAGCGAGGTTGAGCAAATCATCCTCGATGATGAGTAGATAGGAGCACTATTAGTGGACAGGAAGAGGCAAGCAAGCGGAGCTGCAGTGCAGCAAAGCTCCCTCTTGAGCACAGAGGCCCGGTTAGTCGAAGTAATTCTCTTTTTGGAGAATGAACCGGTGAGCTTGGAGCGACTTAGTAAAATGACCTCCCTTACCGAGGAGGAAACGCGAAATGCTCTTACAGAGATGCAAGAACATTACCGCGACTATTTGCACGGGATGGACTTGGTTGAGAGCCAAGGTGCATTCCAATTTCTTCCGTCTTCAGATTTACATGACAAATTACGATCCTGTTATGGCAAACGTGTTGACCGACGTTTGAGTCGTGCTGCAATGGAAACACTTTCCATTATTGCATACAGCCAACCGATTACCAGAAGGGAGATAGATAATATTCGTGGTGTCAGCAGTGATACAATCATCCGCTTGCTCCGAGACCGAGAGTATATCAAGGTTGTAGGGCGAAAGGATGTTCCAGGACACCCTTGCTTATATGGTACATCCCGTAAATTTCTGTTTGAATTCAATCTGGCCAGCATTAGTGCATTACCAAAACTCTCGGATATTGACCGATTGAGATTTGAACAAGAAAGAGTAGAGGAGAAAGAAGAAGCATGAAATTATCATATCCGTTAAGATTACAGGTGTATTTGGCAAAGAGTGGCTGTGGTTCACGCCGATCGTGTGAAACGCTTATCACAAGTGGACGAGTAACTGTCAACATGAAGCGCGTTACAGAGCTCGGCTCTAAAGTTGAACAAGATGATGTG
>QJZS01000112.1 GCA_003247345.1 Spirochaetales bacterium | reverse complement strand
AAGACATTCCTTGACGGAGCCCACCAAGCAGACTTGGCTGCCTTGAACCCAAAGGTAAAAGAAAACGCAGCCCTTCTCGATGCTTTGATAGGTGTTTACCTCAGGAATGTGCTGAAATACCCTTCAACAGCAATACTGCCGTATTCACAAGCATTGTCACGCTTCCCAGCCCACCTTCAGCAGTTGGACATGGAAAGCAACGGCAAGCATGTAAACAGGGATGGCCAAACACTCTCCTATCCAACCGGACCGGTTATTTTTGGAGAACCGGGAACCAACGGGCAGCACTCTTTCTATCAGTTGTTGCACCAAGGTACAGATGTAGTTCCTTTGCAGTTCATTGGCTTCTCCGACTCACAATACGGGAAGGATATCGAGGTGGAAGGCTCGACGAGCCAGAAAAAGCTGAATGCAAATTTGGTTGCCCAGATCGTTGCCTTTGCACAAGGCAAGGATGACAAGAATCCAAACAAGCAGTTCGGTGGCAACAGACCATCAAGCCTGTTGTACGCAAAACAACTCACCCCGGAAGTTTTGGGAGCACTGCTCGCCCATTATGAAAACAAGGTAATGTTCCAAGGCTTTACCTGGAATCTCAACAGCTTCGACCAAGAAGGTGTACAACTGGGCAAAGTACTCGCAACGAAAGTACTGAAAGGTTGTGAGGGAGATCAAATCCTCAAAGCTTTTGCAGATCTTTTGTAGAATCAAGACATCACAGCTCTTATATGCGGCTCCATCCGGGGCTGCAATTTTTTTCAAAAAATTATTTCCATCTTGGTTGCCGATGCGTTGGGTATTCAGTAATATTGTTAGGAACCTAACAAAAATGGAGGTGCGCATGCCTGATCAACGTCAAATTGGACCAACGCTGAAATCACTTTCCCACCTGTTGTTTCGATCCATGGTAAAACTGCTCAAAGTAGAAGAAGGACCTAATAATTCAGTGGTTCAAAGCCATATTCTTGGGTATTTTGCCCATCATGGAACGACATCCATACCACAAAAGCAACTTCAGAAACATCTAGGTATCAGACGATCCTCTATGACAACGATCTTGCAAGCGATGGAAAAGGAAAATCTTATAGAGAGATCAGAAGCAGGTGGAGATAAACGACAGAAAGAAGTAGTACTTACCGATTTGGCAAAGCAGAAATGCGAAGAACACCTAAAAATTGCCCAGGAAGTTGAATCACTAATGATTCAGGGAATAACAGAGGACCAGTTGCAACAGTTTTTTCTTGTTGCAGATAAAATACGACAGAATTTGGAAAATGGAATATGTTTAGAGAATTGCGAAAACAAATAAAGGGATATGGAAAAGCATCCATCCTGACTATGGTCTTTGTGACCATGGAAGTAATCATGGATGTCATCATCCCCTTCTTGATGGCATTCCTCATTGATAGGGGAATTGATGCAGGAAACTTTGACGAGATATTGAAATGGGGATTATTGTTGCTTGGTAGTGCATTGACGGCACTGTTTTTCGGCGTATTATCCGGTCACTATGCAGCAAAAGCATCGACTGGTTTTGCCACAAATGTAAGAAAAGGATTGTACTATCATGTACAAGATTTCTCATTTTCCAACATCGATAAATTCTCCACCTCGAGTTTGGTAACCAGGCTCACCACTGACGTGACCAACGTCCAACGAGCATACCAGATGTTGATTCGTATCGCAGTGCGAAGTCCAGCGATGCTCGTCTTCAGCTTTACCATGGCAATTTCAATCAATAGCACCTTGAGTATGGTATATCTCGTAGCCCTACCGATCCTTGGAGTGGCACTCTACTTTCTACTCAAATCAGTGCATCCGATTTTTACCCGGGTTTTTAAAACCTACGACCGGTTGAATACCGTGGTACAAGAGAACATCAGAGGGATTAGAGTAGTAAAATCGTTCGTCCGAGATGCTCATGAAGTGGAGAAATTCTCTACTGTCTCTCAAGATATCTATCAGGATTACAGCAAAGCAGAAAAGATCATGGCTTTTGCCAGTCCTTTGATGCAAGGAATGATGTACCTGAGCTTGCTTTCCATAAGTTACATTGCCGCTCGCCTTATCGTTTCGGGAACTATGACTACCGGTGAGTTGATGAGCTTTATCACCTATACCACACAGGTACTCATGAGTCTCATGATGCTTTCAATGGTATTTGTCATGATCACCATCAGCAGAGCCTCGGCGGTACGTATTGAGGAAGTGCTTGCTGAAACCGGTAGTATCCAAGAGAAGGAGGACGCCAAAACTGTAGTCGCTGATGGTTCGATCAGCTTCGAGCATGTGGACTTCAGCTACACCAAGACAAAAGAGAAGCGGTGCCTTTTTGATATCAATCTTGAAATTCCCAGCGGTGCGACCGTGGGTATTCTCGGTCCGACCGGCAGTGCCAAAAGCTCATTGGTCCAATTGATTCCCAGACTCTACGATATTGATTCGGGCTCGGTGAAAGTGGGTGGCCAAGATGTACGTGAGTATGCTTTGGATGATCTGAGAAAAGAAATTGGCATGGTCTTACAAAAGAATCTGTTGTTCAGTGGAACAATCAAGGAAAATCTTCGATGGGGAGCCGAACATGCCACAGACGAAGAACTGGTATGGGCTTGCAAACTTGCCCAGGCTGATTCTTTCATCACACAATTCCCTGAAGGGTATGATACCTATATCGAGCAGGATGGAGCGAATGTCTCCGGTGGTCAAAAGCAGCGCTTATGTATCGCCAGAACGCTTCTTAAACATCCCAAGATCCTTATATTCGATGATTCTACCAGTGCTGTAGATACGCGCACAGATGCGAACATTCGCAAAGGATTGCTCAATGAACTGCCGAACACAACCAAAATCATCATTGCTCAGAGAGTGGCTTCAGTAATGGATGCCGATCGTATTGTCATGCTTGATGACGGAAAGGTTCTCGCCGAAGGAACACATGAACAACTTATGCAAAGCTGTGAAAGATATCGAGAAATGTATGCTTCCCAAATGCGCAAGGAGGAACTGGCATGAGTAAGAAGAAATCCAAAATGCCCTCCTTTGACAGGGCAACATTCAAACGACTATTCTCATTGATCCTAAAGCCCTACAAAATTCGGTTTATCATAGTCATGA
>QJZS01000031.1 GCA_003247345.1 Spirochaetales bacterium | reverse complement strand
ATATTATCTTTTTGAGCTGCAGGGACACCAAGATATCGAGCAAGAGCTAGGGCAGCCAGGGCTGCAAGGGTACCACTGACCTCATCGACTGAATGGGTTGGGTCTTCTTCGTTGCCGCTTTCGGCAAAAACTTTTCTCCATCCAGAAGCTGAGAGAATCATTGAGGAAAGAGCATTGACCAACTCTTCATGGGATGGTACGTCATATACAAGAATATCATATTGATCGTCAGCAATAGGCTGATGACTCTGTGCATCATAGAAAAGCATGGGGCCTCCGATTGCTCGAGTATATCATATATTGCGTGTTTTGCGGATGTGCGTTAACGTACAATTATGTTACCTATTTGTGCAGCCATCCATGACCTTAGTTGTTACGCAAAAAGTTCCTTGACCGTCGTGCTTCCTGTGCTTGAAGCAATGGGGGTTGAGACGTGTCCGTTACCTACAGCTTTGCTATCTTCGCAGACTGATGGTTTTGACTCCTATTATTTCTATGATACCTCAAAGCAGATGGATGGAATTCTAGAAGCATGGACAAATCTGGGGCTGACGTTTGATGCTATCTACTCAGGGTTTTTAGGCAATAAAGAGCAAGTAGAGACGATACGAACGTTTGCAAAGGAACAGCGAAAGATAAGCAAGCCTCTGGTTCTTGTTGATCCTGTACTTGGTGATGATTTTGCTCTGTACGGACCCATTACAAAAGAGCATGTGAAGGCTATGAGGGCCCTGGTTGCTGAGGCGGATGTGATTACTCCGAATACTACAGAGGCAGCTCTATTATTGGATATACCATTTTGTGAGCAATTTACTGAGGCTGAAGCATTAAAATGGGCTCGTAAGTTATCCTTACAAACTCATGCTGACGTAGCCATAACCAGTGTACCTCTGATTGATGGTTATGCAGTTGCTTGCTGTGCGAAGGATTCTTCATTCCTTATACCTTATAGACACTTTGATGCATCGTTTCCTGGATGCGGTGATCTGTTTGCCTCTCTGTTATTGGGATACTTACTTCGTAAGCATGACTTCCAAACATCAGTAACACAAGCCGTGGAAATGACTTCCTTGGCAATTGAACGTACACTGGAAGCAGGATTCTCCTATAGGCATGGAGTAAGCCCGACCTTGATCATGGATGCATTGGTGAAAAAGAATGGCTGAGACGCAGATAGATGCATTGGTGCTGAGTGCTACTGCCAAAGAATTGGAAGGAATCCTAACAAACATCGAAACAACGGTTTCTCTGGGTGATAAAACCGTTGTAGGAAAGGTTATTGGCGTCGGTAAGGTCGTAAGCGGTATAACCACCTTGGAGGCGATACATACCTATCATCCAAAGCTTGTAATCCTCGTAGGCTTTTGTGGTGCATTGAATGAAAATCTAGAAATTGGGGACATTGCTTTAGTCGAAAAAGTATTGCAATACGACCTAGATTTGCACTTATTCGGCTTGGAGCTTGGTTCGACATTTCTGCCTGATGGGAGTAAAAGCCCGTGCTGTTTCAATCTATATGCTCCTCAAATTGAGGATGTGAAAAGGGTCATACTGGGCACTGCAGACCGCTTTCTGGAACGTTCCTATAGAGAATTACACCCTGAATTGCGTGAAGTCCTTCACCTTGATAGCAGCGATATGGAGGGCTATGCAGTTGCATATGCCTGCTCCGTTTTACAAACACCTTGTGCCATCCTCAAAGTGGTCAGCGATGATGCTAAAGGTAGAAGACCAAAGAAATTCAATAAGTTTGTAAGTGAAGCTAACAAAAATATATCTGTTGCTATTCAGTTATTGCTGGATGCTCCGAGTGAGAAATCCCCAACTAATTTGTAGACCGATCCGTCTTGCTTTAGTTCGATGGCACGATCGGGAAAATATTTAGGCAAAATTTCTTGGATATACGCCATTGCAGCTTCCTCGATGGATTGCTTGTTTTTTTCAGGTACTTTGGTAAGTGTCCGTATTTCCACGCTTACCAGATAACCTCTTCCATACTCACTTCCGTAACCGAGTGTGAATTGGGTACCTGTCGAAAAAAGCCCGTCATACGCGACACTGGCTGCTTTGCCTCTTTTGGGTCTATTGGGATGTAAGGGATAAGAAGTACCAAAGGTGTCTTCAAGATATTGATCAAGATCATCACAAAGCTTGCGTAGCGTAGTTTCCAACTTGGCTTGAGCAGGATGTACGCTCATCGTTCAGCCTCTTGATGTTGTGGCTCTTCCAGCTTGTAACGCTTGAGGAAGGATTGTGCGGATTCTACGGCAGGCACGGGTTCCACCAAAGCTTCCAATTTTGGAGTCTCTGGCACAGGAGGGATTACCTCTTTAGGGCCGAGTTTGAGTTGGTCGAAATGGGAGCGTTTGGATAATTCTTTTGCAACCTGGGTGAGATGGTCTTCATTTTCTTTGTAAATTGCTTGAGCTCCCTCTCTCATGGATTCAAGGGCACTCGCTGTCGTCTCATCAAGCTTATAGGTTTCCCCAAGGGTGCCGTGGATTCGATGGTAGGTTAGGTCGCTAATCGATGTAGCTATCTGATCTACAACCTGCATCTGGCTCGTAGCATAAATCTTTTGGATAGGGGCACCCTTTGCCGGATCTATCCATCCAATGACTCCTGTTCCAGCTCCGCTTACAGTAAACGTAAAGTCGCTGCTTGCAGTGGAAAGTGAAATAACATGGAAATACTTGGCGTCAGGATACAACTCCTTAGCCAGTTTATACGCATAGAGGCTGGGGTTGTTTGCCACAACACCTCCATCGATCAAGGTTTGCATTTGTTTTTCTTGTCGGTCGTACAGATAGGCAGGTTTGAAGAACGTAGGCGCAGCACTGGTTGCTCTTGCGGCTTCCCGAAACAAGAATCCATGCGAGTCATTGCTACTTATGATAAAAGGTTTTCCCCCAGCAGCATCATAGGATACTACCATCGTAGGTACTACAGCTTCTGATAATGGTACATCCAAGAATGTATGTTTTAAGAAATTCTCGAGTGGCGACGCATCATATTTGTCTGTAAAGATTTGGCTTAAGAATCTCGCTTGTGATTTTGGGAATATTTCCTTACCGTGTTTGATATAAAGACTTTCCAAAGTATTTGTATCCATGCCAAA
>QJZS01000048.1 GCA_003247345.1 Spirochaetales bacterium | reverse complement strand
TGATGAAATCATAGACTATTTGATAGCCAAGCGATTTATGGATAAGCAGGGTACTTTCGATCAGGAGTTTTTCCTTTCTGTCACACAGAAACGTGCTGCTTCGTTCCGTCAAACCAGGTATGCCGTGATTGCTTCTTTCTTGAAGTTTGGGTCTCCCCGACTTGCCCATTTATACGAGCAAATGAATTTGGGGTATCCCAAGGATTTCCTCTCCCCATTTCTCTCTGAAGCCCGTGACTTGAATCAAATTGATCAATCCTACAAGGAAATCCTCTCATATTTCCAAAATCAAGACTGGGCTAGTCTGAGAGATTTCTGTATGGATATCCTGAAGAGCTGTGATGTTTCGTATGACCCGAGTTTTGAAAATCTCAAACAAGGATTGCTGAAAGCTGAGCATATGGAAATTGAACTTTTTGATATGCAAGATGCTTTGGCAATGCTTTATTTCAGTTATTCACTGGGGAAGAACTCCAAGTATTGAAGCAACGCTGCTGAGCCTTTCTCTTAATAAGCATGATACTCCTTATCGTGCTTTTTTTGTCACTACTAAGCAGTTGCGATCCTGAGATACCTTCTAATAATCATACGCTGAATGTTGTCTCCTATAATGTCCAAAATCTATTTGATACCAATATAGATGGTACGGAGTACAAGGAATACCAAGATTCTGAAGTGTGGAATCAAGGTGCATATCGCATGCGCCTGAAAACCCTTTCCAAGATCATTATGGATTCAGCATTAAAGTATCCGGATATTCTGGTATTGCAGGAAATTGAAAATTCGACGGTAGTGTATGACTTGCTTTTCCACCATTTGGCCAAGAAAGGGTATTGTTGGTATGCAGTGGCAAAATCGGAAAACCATGCTACAGGAGTTGCAGTAATAAGCCGACATCCTATTACCGACTCTGTAGTGCATGCGGCACAAGAGGGACGGCCGGCTTTGGAGGCAACGGTGGCAACCAAAGGAGGGGAGGTTGTTATTTTTGCCCTCCATGCTAAAAGCCAGATAGGTGAGTTTTGTGAGACAGAAGCCCTGCGTATCATGCTTGCTAGGGCAATTGGTCAAGCTTCTCTCTGTCAGACTGGAAAACTGATACTGCTCTGTGGTGATTTCAATGAGGATCCTGATGCTGTATGGAATGCTGACGGACAACAGACTGCATTGGTGGATATTACGCATCCAGCCAGTAGTAGCTTTGTACTGGAGGGTTCCTTGGCTGTTAGTGGCAATACTGATCGTATAGGATCTTCTGTTTGGTACAGCCCCTATTTGGATAAGAGTTTTGAATTATCCTTACCAGGTAGTGGATATTGGAATGGTCTCTGGCATAGATATGACCAGATTCTGGGTAATGGCTATATGTTCGACGGGATAGGATGGGAATACCAATCCTTCGGGGTTTGCTCTCCTGTATCCTGTTTAAAAAGTGACGGAACCCCGAATGGTTGGGATTTGGGACTAAAAAATGGGGTCAGCGATCACCTTCCGGTTCTACTGACCCTCACACGACGTTGATTCGCCTTAATTCTTGGGGAACTTCAATTCATAAAAGATTTGTTCAAGTTCCAAAGCAATGTTGATGTTATGTACTACGGGAACACGGCCATCTTCCTGTACCTGTGCTTTGAGTGTGATGGGACTGAAATTCAGAATTCCCATGACACCTGCTCCCAGCAGTCTTTCATAGCTGTCCTGAGCAGCTTGCTCGGGGACGGTGATGATTCCTGCAGTAACATCAAGGGCTTCTACCACTTCGTCGATGCGGCTCAGCGGATAGATTGGAACGGGGTGGGATGCATCACTGTAAACCAGTGGGTCACTATCGAAGCCGGCAACGATTCTGATGCCGTCTGGCTCGAAGCCGTTATAGTGCATCAAAGCCTTTCCAATTCTTCCACATCCAACAATGATACAGTTCTGGCTGTCACCTTTTCCTAGGATTTCTCCAAGGGCAACAATGAGGTCGTGGATCTCATATCCACCACGTTTTTGCCCATGTATGCCTAATTGTGAAAAATCTTTGCGTACAATAGCGGCAGAAACGCCGGCAGCGTCAGCAAGGTTATGAGCAAACACTTTCTCAAGTCCGATAGTCTTGAGACGATTAAGCGACCTGTAGTATCTCGTGATGCGAATCAACTGATCATTGTTCATTACTAACTCTCCTATTTATGTGAATAAATGTATATTAACTTAAAAAAATGGTCAATATACTAAATATAAAATTCCATACATATGTTTTAAAAATGTTTTTATCCCCTTTAGTTATATACAAAATGACCAAAAAAGTGTTAGGATATTTTTAACATTATTAATGGGTACTGGAGGTTACATGTCGGACGCTAACAAAGTCACGTTCTCTCCTCAGTTGGTGACATTCATCAAAGAATGGAAATCCAAACCGGGAAATCTCATTATGGTGCTCCACAAAGTACAACAAGAAATTGGCTACATCTCCCGCGAAGCAGCGGATGAAGTAGCACAAATGCTTGATGTTCCTTTGGCCACCATTTGGGGTGTCGTAACGTTCTACCACTTCTTCAAGCTGACCAAGCCTGGAAAGCACAACATTCAGGTATGCATGGGTACAGCTTGTTATCTAAAAGGTGGTCAGGCAATCATTGACGAGTTGGATAAACAACTGAAACTACAGGTAGGAGAGGTCACAAAAGATGGCAATTTCTCCTTGGAGGCTGTACGGTGTGTCGGTTGTTGTGGGCTTGCCCCAGTAATGACCGTCGGTGGAGAAGTTTTCGGTAAGGTCACCAAAGACCAAGTTGCCGGAATCATCGCGAAGTTCAGCTAGGTAGCAGGATAGCGGATATGCATATCTGCATCGGTGACTATCTCTTGGATATCGTACAAAACTCTTTCGAAGCTGAAAGCTCTTTTGTGGAACTTACCATAACCGAGACAGAAGATACACTGGAGTGTTTGATACGTGACAATGGGAAAGGGATGGATGCAGAGGTCCAGAAAAAGGTGCTTGACCCATTTTATTCGGATGGCAGAAAGCATGCAAAGCGAAAGGTTGGATTGGGGTTGCCGTTTCTCAGCCAAGCTGTAGAAGCCTGTGAAGGAACTTTTACACTGCAGTCTGAAAAGGGCAAAGGGACTTTGGTTTCCTTCTCCTTCAATTTACATAATATAGATGTCCCACCCATGGGAGATCTGAATACAACCTTCGTAGCCTTATTGGCTCATCCACTTTGCAAGGAATTGGTGATCACAAGAAGCTTGGAAACCAGCAAGGGTAGAGAAAGCTACACGCTGAAGAAAAGCGAACTTGTGGAGGTCTTGGGACCTTTGACCACCAGCGGGACTTTGAATTTGCTGAAGGAGTTCGTTACTTCTCAGGAAGAAGAGCTCAAGCAATATCAAAACACCCCGCAATTGGATTTGCACAAAAACCGCTAGCTTCCACACAACAGGAGATGTGAACATGGCTAAAATGACACTCGAGGATCTGAGAAAACTCAGGGAAAAGAAACAAAACGAAATTCAGAAGCGCGATATTGAGGGAAAAGATGCCCGAATCATCGTCGGTATGGGAACCTGCGGTATTGCCGCTGGAGCCAAACCGGTACTTGATACGTTTTTGCAAATTCTTGACGAAAAGAAGATAGACAACGTCTCTGTCACCCAAACTGGTTGCATGGGTCTTTGCTATGTGGAACCGACTATTGAAGTCATCGTTCCCGGAATGCCCGATGTAATTTACGGAAAGGTTGATGTTGAGACCGCTAAAAGAATTGTGGAACAGCACATCATTGGCAAGCAGTTGGTGACCGACCATATGTTCGATCGTCCGGCAGCCGACATCATCAAGAAGGATGGGGGTAAATAATGGCGTTCAGAAACTATATCCTGGTCTGTGGAGGTACTGCTTGTGAATCGAGTCGTGCTGATCAGATCTATAAAAACCTGATAGAGGAATGTAAGGCACAGGGAGTAGCTGAAGAGGTACAGGTTGTTAAAACCGGTTGTTTCGGTTTCTGTGAACAAGGTCCAATCGTCAAGATACTTCCTGAAGATTCCTTCTATGTAAAAGTAAAACCAGAAGATGCCAAGGAACTTGTCAGCGAACATATCATCAAGGGTCGTGAAGTTACCCGCTTGTTGTATGACAAAGAATCTAGCCGTAAGAATGCAAAGGTAGAGGATATTAAATTCTACCAGAAGCAGTTCAGAATTGTTCTTCGTAACTGCGGTTTTATCGATCCAGAGAATATTGATGAATACATCGCCCGTGAAGGTTACCAAGCTTTGGAAAAAGCCCTGTTCGAGATGACCAGTGAGGACATCATCGAAGAGCTTAAGACTGCCGGCCTCCGTGGTCGTGGTGGTGCTGGTTTCCCGACTTGGATGAAATGGAACTTCTCCCGTCAGGCAGAAGGGGCGATCAAGTACGTTGTATGTAATGCCGACGAAGGGGACCCGGGTGCCTACATGGACCGTTCTACTTTGGAAGGCGACCCGCATTCAGTACTTGAAGCCATGACTATCTGTGGTAAGGCCATCGGAGCCTCCCAGGGATTCATCTACATCCGTGCAGAGTATCCATTGGCAATTCATCGTCTTGAAGTAGCCATGAAGCAGGCTCGTGAATACGGACTGCTCGGGGAAAATATCCTAGGAAGCGGTTTTAATTTTGATATTGAAATCCGATTAGGTGCCGGTGCTTTCGTCTGTGGTGAGGAAACTGCATTGCTGCAGTCCATCGAAGGCAAGCGCGGTATGCCTCAGCCTCGTCCTCCGTTCCCTGCGGTAAAGGGACTTTGGGGTAAGCCGACTGTCATCAACAATGTTGAGACTTGGGCCAACATCCCAGTCATCATTACCAAGGGTGGCAACTGGTTCAGTAAAATCGGTACAGCTGATAGTAAAGGTACCAAAGTATTCGCACTTACCGGTAAAATAAGGAACTCCGGCTTGGTCGAAGTACCCATGGGTACCACCTTGCGGGAAATCGTCTTTGATATCGGTGGTGGTATTGCAAATGACAAGAAGTTCAAGGCAGTACAGACCGGCGGCCCAAGCGGCGGTGTTATCACTGAAGAAAACCTTGATACCCCGATTGACTTCGGTTCTTTGGTTCGTATCGGTTCCATGATGGGAAGCGGTGGCATGATCGTTATGGACGAGGACGATTGTATCGTCGATGTTGCCAAATTCTATCTGAACTTTACCGTTGATGAATCCTGCGGGAAGTGTGCTCCTTGTAGAATTGGAGGACGTTCCTTGTGCAATATTCTGGAGAAGATCACAGCCGGTAACGGCACACTCCAGGATCTTGATACCTTGGAGACCATCGGAGAGGCGATGAAGAAAGGCTCCTTGTGTGCCTTGGGACAAACTGCTCCCAATCCGGTTCTCTCTACGGTCAAGCATTTCAAGGAAGAGTACATGGCCCATATCGTTGACAAGACCTGCCCAAGTGGGACTTGTAAGAAGTTGGTCAGCTACTCGATCAATGCCGAGAAATGTATTGGTTGTACGGCCTGTGCACGCAAGTGTCCAGTCGCAGCAATTTCGGGCGAGAAGAAGCAAGTTCACATCATTGATCAGGCAACCTGTATCAAGTGCGGTGTCTGTATGGAAACTTGTAAATTCGGTGCCGTAGAAATCCACTAGGATCTGGACAGGAGGAATCAATTGAGTATTGTACATTTAAAAATAAATAGTATCCCAGTTGAGGTTGAAGATGGGACCACGATTTTACTCGCTGCCCGCAAGGCAGGGGTAACCATCCCAACACTTTGTTATCATGATGACCTCAAGCCGTTTGGTTCATGCGGACTTTGTATTGTAAAGCAAGAAGGCAGTGCCAAAATCTTGCGTGCTTGTGCTGCTCCGGTGAGCGAGAACATGAGCATCATTACTCATGACCATGAGCTATTCAAGGTTCGCAAGACCATCTTGGAGATGATTCTCAGCACCCACCCCTCAAGTTGTTTGACTTGTATCAGAAACGGTGAGTGTGAACTTCAGAATCTTGCCATTGAATTTGGTATCAGAGAACAACCGTTCGAAACAAGAATCAGTGATCGTCCAAAGGACACCAGTTCTGCTTCGATTGTGCTTGATCCTGAGAAGTGTATCAAATGTGGTCGTTGTGTACAGGTTTGTCAGGACCTTCAGGGAGTATTTGCCCTTGAGTTCATCGGACGCGGTGATGGGACTGTCATGGCTCCTGCTGCGATGTTGCAACTTGAGGACAGCCCTTGTGTTCGCTGTGGCCAATGTGCTGCGCACTGTCCTGTCGGCGCCATTTATGAGAAAGATGAGACAACAATCTTCCAGGAAGCAGTTGCCGATCCGGATAAGCAGGTAGTCGTACAGATTGCGCCTTCCATCCGTGTTGGACTTTCAGAAGCTTTCGGGCTTCCTGCCGGTTCTGTTACGACTGGAAAGATTTATGCTGCACTTCGTCGTTTGGGTGCTGCTGCTGTACATGATACCAACTTTGGTGCAGACCTCACCATCATGGAAGAGGGGACTGAGCTGATTCATAGACTTACCAAGGGTGGGGCTCTTCCCCAGTTGACCTCTTGCTGTCCTGCTTGGATCGACTATGTAGAGAAATATTATCCAGACCTTTTGGATCATGTTTCCAGCGCAAAGAGTCCTATGCAGATGGTTGGTGCCATTGAAAAGACCTATACAGCAGAAAAGCTTGGTATTGATCCTGCAAAGATGTTTACTGTCGCAATCATGCCCTGTACCGCCAAGAAATACGAGGCATACAGAGATGAGAGCATGAAATCCAGTGGGTATCAAGATACCGATTTGGTTTTGACTACACGTGAGTTTGCCCGCTTGATCAAGACCACCGGTATTGATTTCCTCCATCTTGAGGATGAGCCTGCTGATAATCCGGTTGGTGAATATTCTGGCGCTGGTACGATATTTGGTGCTACCGGTGGTGTTATGGAAGCTGCGGTTCGTACCGCCTACCATGAGGTAACCGGTGAAGAGCTTGGCAATATTGAAATTGGTGCTGTCCGTGGCTTGAGTGAGATCAAGAAAGGAACCGTCGATTTCAAGGGAACCCCAGTTAGGGTTGCCGTTGTCCATGGTCTTTCCAACGTAGCAGAGGTTATGGATGAGATTCGTGCTGCCAAGGCTGCAGGAGAGCAAGCTCCTTACGAGTTCATTGAAGTCATGGCTTGTCGTGGTGGTTGTATCGCCGGTGGTGGTCAGCCCTATGGCGCAAATGACGAACTTCGTGAGATGAGATCTGCCGGTCTGTATGCAGATGATAAGAACAGCAAGGTAAGGTGCTCACACCAGAACGAGTCAGTACGTAAATTGTATGATGAGTTCTTGGAGAAGCCTCTGAGTAAGAAGTCTCACCATCTTTTACATACCACCTATCAGGAGATTCCTGTTTATAAGGCCTGATAGATGGCCAGTATCCATTTGCCCGGCCCCCGACAGGCCGGGCATCCTTGTCTTTGCCTATTGCCAATTTACACAAAAAAGCAGGATTCAGTGGTATTCTGAGTCCTGCTTTTTGGCTATAAATATTAAACTAGTTAAGGAATTCTACACAACAAGAGAGAAGAATTGCTGTCTGATACCACAGCTATACAATCTTGTTTGGGAGAGACTGCCATCCTAGCTGGTTGATACTGACCAAGACTGGTACTTTCCAAATACGTGAGAGCCCTTGTCGTTGTATCGACACTGAAGCTTGAGATGTTCATGCTTGTAGCTGACAAGGCATAGAGTAACGTGTGTGTTGGATTCGTCGATATCTGTTTAAGGGCTTCCATCGTGCCAATACCATTTTGCTGGGAACTGTATATTTCCTTCTGGTTCCATGTCCCTGATTGATACGAGAATCTACCAATATCATTATCCGTTGCATAAATCAACTGATCATCTGCAAGGAATGTAACACTAGCAATGTTTGCAAGGTAAGGCGTTCCAGTGGCCGTAGAGAAATCTTGGTCGTTTGAGAACAATACCCCAAAGTTGTCCTTGATACAGAGCTTCAACACTCCCTCTTCTGTATCTAGAAGTGCAGCACTCGTCCCTCCTGGTGAGACTGCCAAAGCATCAAATAGAGGTTGGGGAAAGAACCACCATGTATAATCATTGGGAGCCACCTCAGCACTATTGGTTGCATAGAGATTTGTTTGTACTACTTCTGGTGTATCACCTGTCAAAGCATGGAGAATTCCCGAAGCAGAATCAAAGCCAAAATGGTGCAAAGCGGTGAAGTATTTCTTATCACTGCTGCTACCATCAGTGGGGTAATAGAGAGAATCTCGGTTAAACATTTTGATCAAGGAAGCACTGCTTAAGTCATACTGGTAGATTGAGACACCTGGGGCGCTCTTGTCCGCAATAGCAACACGGTACGTGGTGGGATCTACAAAGATATCGGTGACTTGGGCGGTGTTGAATCCATCGGCATTCGTATAGGTTTGTACGACTTCCAAAGAGTCACGGACAATTCTACAGACCTGAAGCGTCTGATGTTGATTGCTGGCCAGCAACAACTTTCCATCGGGTAGAAATGCTATATGGGCATCCTTCCCAATATATAAGCCGTTGGTATTGTCCGCTACCGAGCCTACGAGTTTAGGAACTCCTGCAGTTCCTACGACGGTGGCTTCGAAAGTGATGCTGGCCGATCCTGAACTAGCGAGCAATGCCCCCTTCGCAATAACATCAAGCCGATGTTGGCCGCTGCTTGGGGTGAACGTACAAGTAGTACTGTTGCTGATTTCTTCCCCGTCGAGATACCATACCACCTCAAGGTTTGAGATATCTGGAGTCTCTAAAGAAGCTGTAGCACTTTCTTGTGCGACCATCGTAGTGTTGATCCCTTTGATGGTGCAGTCGACAGGAAGGCCCAGATTATTTGTCAGTGTGATGGAAGAGGGCAGGTCTGCATACTTATCCAAAGTGAGGGTGATGGCTCCTTCTGTAGTCTTGTTGCCGATAACCCTGACCACCTCAGCACAACCTGCTACAGCAATGGAGCCGCTATAGAGCTTTGCCCGTAACAAATACGATCCTGCAGGGTACAGCCCGCTGTAGATTACCGATCCATTGACCATATTATTTGTGGTCGGGGTAATTGCCACGGTTGTGCCATTCAGGTCGGTCAGCCACATTTCCAATGATGGGCTGGAAATTTTCAACGGATCCCAATCGAGTTGGATTTTCATTGTTCCGTCCCCACTGAGTGTATCAAGTTCGATAACAGTCTCAGTAGGCTCTTTCGTTACGCTGACGGTACAGCTTCCGTCCACCAAATCAACACCCTGTGAGTTCTGTCCTACTGCTTTGATATTCCAACTTCCTATCAACAGACCTTCGACTTCTACTGAATTGGTTGTGGATATTACACTGAAGGTGGTGTCCTGAGGTCCTTCACCTTCAACTACATAGCGAGACACTTCCAGGGGAGTGTCATTTGGGAGCAAGGTTCGGTCGATGGTTGACCGATTTTCCATGCTCAAGTGCAAGGATGAGCGGTTTGCACTCTCTCCTTTGCATCCCCCGAAGGCAAAGCAAAGCAGACACAACAGGGGAATCATCAGAAATTGTGAACATATTGGTATCTTGTTCATTCTAGCCTCCATCCCCAAAGGAATGGATTTCAAACCTTCGCTTCATCCCTTTTCTTTTCTGCAGGGAATCATTACATTCTAGGCATGCAGATATTGATCAAATTTTTACTGTTAGCCCTTACAGCCTTTTTAGTATTCATTAATCCCGCATATATCGGGCGAGTGTTGTACTACGGACTTTTCCCTGTTTTGTTTGTTTTGGTATGGGTGTTTTATCGCATCGCATACTATGTCAGTGAAAAAGAAGTACGTAAGGCAAGTGATGAGGAATTTTCCTATTCCTTGTTTTGTGCGATGGTCCCCCCCTTAGGGGAAGGTGATTTGATCAGGGGTCGTCTGATTGTGACCTCTACACAGCTGATATTTTTCCGAAAGGATGGAAGTAACCCCGTAAAAGAGGTGGTCCGTATTCCGATAGCGGAATTGACTGGATTCTCTCTGGGCAGGGTTTTATCCGTACGAAACGGGATTACCTTCCAACAGAAAGAACAAGAGATTAAATTTGTACTCTCTCGTGCCCATAAAAAGAAAGAGGCCCTTAGCGCAGCCTTAGGCTGGAAGAGGCCCCACGAAGTTGTGAATGTAGGAGAGGATGCAAGCAGTGCACCCTCATTCAAGGATCTTTAGAAACTGAATCCAAATCCAATGCGTGCAGGCTCTAACGAAATAGAATAGGATGAAGCGGAAATATCCCATTGTGCTTGCACCCCGGCTTCATAGAAGAACCTCATCCAATCAGTCAAGTTATAGGAAATGCCGGCTTGAATCTTTCCTGTTATCCCAATATCTGTGCTGCTTCCTGTGAAAATGAAGGTCGGACCTATGGCAAGAGAAATTGGGAACGAAAGTTCCTTTCCTTCATTCAGCATCCATTGACCTTTTGCGTAGATACTTACCTCAGAATTGGTTGTGGTATTCTCATACTCTAAACTACCGCCATAGCTGAATAAGCTATCTGTTTGTTTGAGCAAATCCACTTGTACATCAAAACCCTTGATTGCCCCAGGATACTGGAAATCAACAAAAGAGACAGATGCATTTACATTCCATGATGGTCTTTCAGTACTCTGCTCTTCTACAACCTCAGTAGAGGCAGTCGGGGTAGACGGAGAACTCGGAGTAAGAACCAACGTTTGGGGAGCTGCCTGTTCAGTTTTTACAGGAGCTACTGGCTGTGCTTCGACTTTTTTCTGAATAGAGGTAGTCACCGAAATTGTTTTCGCTAGCTCCTTAGGCAAATAAGGAATCTGCACTACAGGCCCATTGGGTTTTGGCAATTTCATGATCCCTGATCTGATTAAAGGATCTACCGGTAGTGGTAAGGGGCGTGTCTCAACTGGTGCCGGTTTACTTTGCACTGTTTTTGCTGTCATATTTTCAGGATTTTGGACTGGAGCCGGCATAGTAGTACTAGTGCTGTCATTTGTTTGGGTAGTGGTCGTCATGGAAGCTGGTAACGGCGTGCTCGTTACTTTGGAAGATGCAACCGGTGCTTCAGTTTGTGTTTTGGAAACACTCTGTTCAGTCATGACTGGACTCGATGTTTCAGAAACCTGGCTTGATACCGGTCTGATTTCCATATACCAGTAGGTCCCTCCTGCAATGAGCAAGACAGCGACAATAATCAAGACAACGGACCATATTCTATTCACAAAAGACTCCTTACGTACACTATAACAACAATGCCCTTCGTTTGTGTACAAGTCTACCACGACTTATTTCCCTGAATGAGAAGAATTTCTGTATTTCTGATGAAGAACTATAAACTTCCCTTTCTGTAGTACCCCAAATAGAGAATAGGCTTGCCCAGCCTGTAATGGTACGTTCATAAGACGGAGGAAGGGGATGAACAAGGGCCTTATCATCTTACTCATACTGCTGACAAGTTCTCCTGTCTTTGCATCACAGCAAGCAATTTACTGCTTGGTTGATGCTGCTTCTTTGGATGTTCTCATCCATGACACGTTGATCTCCCGAATAGAGGTTGGGGTGAACATTGATCAGCAATTCTCGTTTCGAATTCCCTTCAATATGACCATGGAAATGGAAAGCGGGGGGAGCTCTTTCCTGGAGACAGGCATTTTCCTTGATTACCATCCCTTGAAAAATGGACTGCATATCTCAATCTCTCTCATTCAGATTGGGGT
>QJZS01000050.1 GCA_003247345.1 Spirochaetales bacterium | reverse complement strand
GCATCATCCTGCATCCAGTTCCCTGCGATGATTCCTACACGAGTAGCATCAGGAACGGAACTACTTACGTAGACTTTAGCCTCAAATACACCGGGCATACTATCTATGGTTGTATCCACTTCTGCATAATCATCGACGCCATCAAAATGTAAACCTGAGTTTCCGCCTATCGAAGCTCGTACAGCTCCGCTGATCGTAGCATCGTAACTGCCAATCGCATCGATTAAGCTCGTATCATCAAAGGCATAGAATATGTAACCACCTGCAGGGCCTCTGTCTCCTACAGCATAGGTGCTGATCTCAAAGCTTGTGGAATACGATGTAGTATAACCTTCAGCAATTCTAGGAAAGAACTCATGGGTATCTATCAAGCTATTCCCATCCATCAGTTGAAGATTTGCTGTATACCAACCTGCTGGAACAGAGAGTGAAATAGTAGAATCTATTGAGTAGCTACTCGTGGTTAAGTCAACTGCATTTCCCTCGGCATCCGTAAGCTCAATATCAATTGTAGGTGATGATAACTGCCCGCTATCTCCAGTCAAACTAATATCAAGTGATAAAGTACCTTGCCCTGAGCAAGGAACCATGGTCGCCGTAACAGTACTCACTACTCCTCGTTGGATTCCTACTGTAGTGGAACCTCCATCGATTTCTGCAACAATGGTACCATCACTGTTTTTACCGGCAATTTCCAATGTCCAACTTCCTGCAGAAAGAGCATCAACGGTATAGCTGCTTCCAGTTGAATCAAGAGAAAAGCTCAAAGTGGTATCGCTCTTGGTAAGGGTGACTACGTAACTTTCAATCGTCATATCAAGATCTGGTGTCGGGTTCAAACTCTTGGAAGTTGTTTCATCAGAAATGACCACTTTCAAGGAACCGGTAGACTGACCGGTTAAATCACAAGAGGTAAAGAGGAGCATTCCACCGAGTACAAGACTAACAAGAAGTGTGAAATATGTGACTGTTTTGATTTTAGAGTTTTTCATATAATTTATCACCTTCTGTTATTCCTTAGAACCGTCTAATAGGACGAACATACATAGCTACAGATTTCGTCTTAGAGCTAGATGCTTGACCAGAAATATAACTGCTTGAAGAGGATGCCACTAGGTAAAAAGGTACTGCAGTTGTATAACCGTTGGCCTCAGACGAGGTCCACCAATATTTATAGGTAGTAGTGGATTTAATAAGGTATTCTCTATAACTTGACGTAGCCTCCCATAGAGCTGGTAAGAACCAATCATTGAATACATTTCCACCAATTGTCACTGAATAATCAACACATGCTTGAGCAGCACTGGTTGTATGTCCCTCCTGATTGATAATCTCCTCGGTGTTTGCAAGGCCAGAGCCTAATGTTAGCAGGGTAGTTCCAAGAGTAGTGGTTGTAACGTTACTCCAAACATGTGTATCAGGAAGCTCTGCAGGGGAAACTTCCAAATATGTCCATCCTTCATAGGAGTCTGATTCATCACAATAATAAATCCATCCACCAGCAGGCCCATGATTACCAACGGTATACCCTTGTTCAACGGCAACGCTAAGGGAAGCTCCGTTCACTACTCCCCCATCTGCTACTGCGACTGTTACCACATGACTACCACTAGTGGTAAATTGATAGGTAAAGTCCTTGGAAGTGGCGGCATCAACGGCCTCTGCATCCACATACCACTGATAGGTTGGGTTATCACTTTCATAGGAACATGTAAAATTCTGATCGACGCCGGTATATTTCGTATCATCAAGACCAGTAAAACTGACCGTAAAGGAATCTAAGACATCATCCATGTCCTGGCTCAATTCCCATGTAACAGATCCTGTACTCAACATGGTATCTGTGAGTTCAATGTAACCGGAGGTTGTTTCATCAGGCACTATTCTGGCAAAGTCGATACTGGTATAGATATCGCTTGTCTCACCATCACTATCAGAAGAAGGAGTTAATGTGGTTGTAATCTCGTACCAGCCAGGGGCCAAACTATAGGTATAGGTGGAATCAACGGTACTAGTTGGATCATAACTACCACTGTTATCTTCATAATTATCGCTGTATTCGTTGTATCCTTCAACCTGAATAGCAATGGTAGGATCGTTGAGAAGCAAGTCAGAAGATACTTCGCTCCAATCGACAGACAGTACCAAAGTACCATAGCCGTCGCTAATGGGAACTAATGTCAAATCAACATCAGTAACCGCGCCGCGATTCACGGAGGCAGTTACGCTGTGTTCACTACTGGAATTGAGCTCCAGATACGCAATCATATCGCCAGAATTAACAGTACCTGACCAAGTCCCGTTATAGCCTTGCACTTCAATCGTCCATTCCCCTGGGATGAGACTATCAATTGTTAGGGAGTCAGTACTCGCAATTCGGAACTCTTCGATTTCTGTACCATTGGTCAGTGTTATTAAATATGATGTTATGTCTAGCGAGATTGAAGGGCTGAACACACTTTTTGCCGTTGTACTCGGAAAGTTAATCACCAACGTACCCGTAGTACTATCAGAAGCAAGGGAACAACTAGAGAAGCCCAATAAAGCGAGGCAGACCAAGCTGAGCAACAAGTAAGTAAGTATGGATTGTTTCGTCTGTTTTATGCTCATCAATTCTCTTCCTCACTTGGAATCACAGTAACCTCGCACTGAGCAGAACCAAGATTGCCATTGTCTGAATCAATTACTACACAGGTTATGGTGTATTGGCCTGTTTCACTAAAGGTATAGGTGAAAGACTGAGGATCATCTGTTGTATCTTCATCTGTTGCAAGATCGCCATTCACATACCAATTAAACAAATCAACAGATGAATCAGTTGAAACAGTAAATGTACCACTTACACTGCCATCCACTCCCACACTATTCGAATAGGTCAACTCTGTCGGATTGGATGTGAAAGATACATCAAGAGGAGCTATATCCTCATCTATGGAAAGATTTGTACTACCAACTTGAATAGCAGTATCAAGAAGAGTCATTGCCACTGTAGTAGTACCCGTATCCATAATTCTGGCAAACTTTACGCCTTTCCAAATACGGGTTGTAGTAGCCTCGTCTTGTACTTCAGCACTGACTTCGTACAAACCACTGGGAACATTAGTAAGATCGAGAGAAATTGTTTCACTAGAATCAGGATTGATTGTCAAAGATATATCATCAGATGTGATTGATTGACTGGTGATTCCTGAGTTTGAAACGGTTGCCTCATCCAATCCTTCAACATCAGTTAAGGGAACTACACTTAGGATAACAATCGACTCATCGGGAATTAGATTATCACTCACACCAGTCCAATCAATGGAAACCGACAAAGTACCTTCACCTGAGGTGCAGGGTACCAAGGTACAATTTATTTCTGTTACCTTGCCTTTGGCAATGGTGAACCCTGCCAACCTATCGGAATAGGAGGAATCATAGCAAAGCGATCTAACAGTGTTCCCTTCTGCATTCATTGCCTGTACCCGCAGTTTCCACTGTCCGGTAGGGAGTGTCTGAAAAAGGGTTTCTGTTTCGTCTGCTTCAAGGTCACGTTCTAATTTTATGGATGATGAATTTGGACCATACAAACTGATATGATAACTTGCAATCTCCGTATCAATATCCGAAGCTATGGCTGAGTCAGTCTCATTTGTTGTGGAGGCGGATCCTTTGATCACAACCAGCACATCACCTTGAGACTCTGCGCTACAAGAAGTAAAAAGCATCAGAAGACAAAGAATGGAGCATCCTAATACAAGGAATAGGATTCTTTTCTTCCAATCTGTCTGTTTCTGTCGTTGCATTACCATAGTTCCCCTCATCATCAACACGATTGCTTAAATCATTTAGTTTTCGCTATTAACAACAACAGAAACATCAACAGAAGCACTACCCCAATTCACACTACGTTCAGTGGAAGCATCTCGTTCTAAAACAACTGCTGTCACAGTGTAGAGGCCTGTTTCAGGGAAGGAATAGGTGAAATAATTGGAATCATCAGTGGTATCGGCATCAGTTGCCAATTCACCATTGACGTACCATTTGTAAATAAGGGTGTTATCAGTATCTGCATTCGAAACGCTTACGGAAACTTTGCATTGGTAACTACCAACCCCATAACCATCTGTATTTCTGTAATACACTTCGTTTGTTTCTGCAAAGGACAAGTCTAAATTTGAATATGATGAGTCGTCGGGTATAAGTGCATATGCATCGTCGAAGGTGACCGTCAAAGGATCCATCTCCTCAGAGATAGAAAGATCAAGGCTACCGGTTGCAAAACTGGTATCATCGGTGATTGTAAAGGTACCGGTTGTGGTAATAGCATCAGAACTGGCGGAGTCGATGATTCGCACGTATCCCATACGTTTTAGGTAGGTAACTCCTGAATCAGCAGTCATAGTTACAGTCACCTCATACCAACCAACGGGGATTCCATCGAAGGTAAATGATGTAGACTTCGTTGCTACACTTTCATTAGTTATTGTTTGAGCTAATGAGGAGCTTCCTTCCCAACTACTTGTTGCATACTGAGAGAAGTAATTATTAATTTGTGTGATTGTTACCGCTACAGTAGGCGTAGTATATAAATCAGAATTGAGATCGTTCCAATTTACAGAGATGTCCAAATCTCCAGTCAGAGTGCAAACTGGTACTAAGAAAGCTGTATCACCGCTTATGGTAGTAACAGTACCTCTTTTTATAATAAAAGATACGGAACCTTCACTATTTGGAGTATCTTCGCTTGGCTCAAGATAGGCAATCTGTTCTCCTGAAACGGTTTCATTTGAAGAATCCCAGCTGTTGTATCCCTCAATGGTAAGCGTCCAGCTGCCAGGAGTAAGTGCATCCAATACAAAGGTAGAACTGGTTGCCTCTTTTTCGTAGGTGAGTGCTGAGCCAGAAGAAGGAGTCAAGATAATCTTATAAGACTGAATATCCATATCCCCAGTAAGGTCATTTGTGGTAGTAAAGATGTTTTTACTGACTGTCGAATCATCCAATTGGAGGATCAGACTCCCCTTAGCATCCGTACCATCCATCGTACAACTTACGAATACGAGTGCCGCGAGAATCAGTGCTACAGCAATGAAAGCTCCATTCCATCGTGTTTTCATGATCGGTCTCTCCTTAATAAGCAATCAAGTACAGAACAACGAGCTGACATGTGTCAGTTCATCTTTGAATAGGTACACTACCCATGTTTTAAAAAATGAAGTATTTGTACCCATAGAGAGGAAGCATATGGTCAATATGCCCCTGAGCGTGATTGTATTGAGGATAAATGTATGAAAACAGTATCGTATCCGATACTTTAGGAGACTCCGAGCTCCATCGCTCGTCTTACCGCTTCCGCTCTTCCCCCGACATTCAGCTTTTTGTAAAGAGAAGTCAGGTGCTTTCTGACGGTCACTTCTGCCACAAATAAGGAGCTTGCAATACTCTGATTGGTCTTGCCTTGTGCAACCAATCGCAGAACTTCCAATTCCCTACTGCTTAGAGTTGATAAGATCTCTGTGTCATCTATGCTATCTTTCAGTGAAGTAAAATACTCAATGACCTGAGCAATGACGCTATCCAAATAGCTTGCAAAAGCGGGGTCTTTTCTCGTATCTCGTTTTTTAATCTCCATCAAAAGATCCATGATATCGGTACCATACTCAGCAAAAGGAAAAACAAGTTGATCCGCAAACCCGATTTCCAAAGCTTGCAACATTGGAATCTCAGAAACAGCAATATTATATAGGTGATATTTTGCAATCGCATCTAGAATATAAGTATGCACATACCCAAGTTGATTATTGAAACGAGCAAATGATTCAACCATCTGTTCGCATAGGACTTCGAGCCGAATATACTCTTTTTGCATGAGCAGATACTTAGCACATACGATATATACAAGCCCCTTACCGTGATACAAAATCGGACAGTTTTCAATCTCAAGGTTTTGCACCCATTTTTGAATCTGCCCCATTTCCTTAATTTGACATCCTATATACGCACTGCTTACATCAAATGAGGCTTGTAGTATGGGGCTCTCAAATGATGCAATCTTCTGACCAAGAAGGTTCATGATGGAAACTGCTTCCGAGATTTCCCCTTCTGCCAGCTTCAAGCGTGCAAGACAAAACTGGGCACAGATAATGACATCATACTGCTCCAGGGAAGAGGCTTTATAAAACGACCTGAGTGCAAATAATTGGGCTTTCTCAAACTCACCCCGCTCCATAGCATACTCAGCAAACAGAAGATCATCATACCCTTTGCCACAGCCCCCAGCCAGTTCACTATAAAATGGGAACATTCCGGTGATGGTTTTCAATGTTTCAATCAGCTTCCCTTTATCCCTGTAGTAGAGATACAGCCCATGAGGAGATCCAAAGGAGATGATCTTATCCATGTCAGCGATTTTTGATTTACCCCCTAACAATGTATGGGCAGTACGTAAACACTGATCCATACGATTGGCATCATTGAATACCGCGTAGGCTTCGATAAGGGTTATCTCGCCTTCAACTGCTTGGATAAATTTAGCATCAAGACGCTTCTCTTCCTCATGTAAGGCAGCTCTGATATCAGCAAGTAACGTCTTCGAGGCACTCTGATCAATATTGGTAGTATAAAATCCAATATAGGCCAACCAAGCATAGAAATGACGTTTTTGAATTTCGCGAGGGATTGCGTTGAATAATGAAACGATGAATTCGGGGCGGGCATCCAACAGACGATTTCTAGAGGTTTTTCCAAATTCTTCCATGATGGTATCAAAATCTTTTGCTTCCAAGAGATAGGAGAAACCTTCTACAGGAAGTTGTTTCCCCAAATACCAAGAACCGGCACGTCTATAAATTTCTGCCAAGCTAAGGATTGGATGGTCACTTTCCCCCAGCTTATACTGGATTGCATGTAAGTCCTTTTGATATGCATGGCGGAGATAGGCTCGTAAAATTGGGTGCATATGGTAGAAATTGGTATGTTGGTCATGAGAAATGAATGAACTTTCATACTCAAATTGTTCGGTCATGTAGTCTGTAATGGGATATCCACAGATTTGGGAGGCTAAAGAAGCATTGTACCCATCTACATGGCTAAGCAATTTCAATAGCCAAAACTGGGATGGTGAGTATTTGGAAACTTCACTTTGTTCAATCAAACGATAGAGAGCGTCATTTACCTCCAACCGACCATTTCCTTGGTATTGTTGCAGTATAAGTTTGATTGCAGCTATCCACCCCTTACTGAGATTCCATAATGTTTTTCCTTGCTCCTTGGTCAGTATTATATTAAGTATAGAAGCAAACCCAAGAATTTCTTCTACGGAAAATTGAAAAGTCTCAGGGTAAATCGTGGAACAGTAACCTTTGAGCATCAACTCATCTAAGGGTAGGGAAACATTTTCTCTTGATAAAAGCAGTATATGTAACGTTGTATTAGGATATTGCACCAAATGTTCTATCAGATGGTTAAAAGCATCAAACTGGACATTATGATAATCATCCAGAACCAACAACACCTCTTTGCCTTGCAAAGAGGCAGTAATCAATTCAGCACAAGCTTCAGCCTGCAAGACTGTTTCGGGATACTCACATTGTGCAAGTTTTGATCCAAGTACAGGAAATTGAGATCCAATTTGCTTGACCACCTCTTTCCAAGCATGTCTGCCATCAGAAGAAGCACGTGTCATACGCAGATACACAGTTTCTCGATTTCTATCGTCTTTGAGGAACTCTTGTACTGCAGTAGTTTTTCCATACCCTATCGCTGCTATGGCTACAACAAGGGGTTTGTCATGTGTTGCTTGCAAAGACGCTTGTAGCCTACGACGCTTCAGCAAATTTGGTTGTTCAGTATCGTTCATTCGCCCCCCGACATGGCTCTTTTGCTACAAGTTACATATGTAATAGGTACTTTAGCATACGTAGAAAATGATACAAAGCCCTATTTTTTACACATACTCACCTATAAGCAATTATTTTATGCATTTAGCGATATTTCAAGAATTTTTTCTTATCGCATCCGATACTTCTGTCATGCCAAACCCCTTTAGTATTTGCGTGTTTCACTTCTTCTGCTTACTATGCCTATGATGGAGCAGAGAGTAATGTCACAACTACATGCATTGATAGGAAGAATTCGAAGGAAACGTGTTCTTTACCTATCCATATCAATTTTGTCGCTGTTGTTTGGTAATGGCACGCTGTATGCGAATCACCTTACCCTCCAGTTTCTGCCTACTTCTGATACCATTACTGAATATCGGTATCAGATCAACGGAGAAGACCAACACAACTGGATTACAAGTTCTGTTTCCCAGTCCATCATATCACTCGGTGATTTCGAGAAAACTCAGGATACCATCTATATCCAACAATCAGATGATGGGGTATGGGGAAAGAGCATTCAATTCCATTACAACACCACGACCAACACCTGGGAAGTGCATGCTCCCCTTCCTGTTGCACCTCCTACTTCTCTACAAGCAACTGAAACAGACAATCCCAAATTCGGATTTTCTTCTTTGGATGTTCGAGCACAGGTATTGTGGCCGGACGATGTCTGCAATGATTTCCTCAATGAAGGATATGGAGGGAAACTCCAAGGCACCTTCGCATTCTCGAATGCAGCTGATTTCTTACAAAAACTAAAATACACGACATCCTTGGAATATCGCATGTATGGATCTGATTCTTCTTGGCTAACCTCTTATCAAGATATTGGGTATTCGGTAGGCTTTGGGCTTCCTTTTACACTCGGCTCGCTCATCAGCCTTGTTCCAGAATTTGAGACCGGACTGTTGATGCACTTCATCGATGGGGATGCACTACAAGGTGATACAGGAGTCTTCTTCGATCCTGTGCTCCGAGTTGCCTCTACCGTTGTGGTTGGAAAAGCAGACAATTACCAATTTGTTGTTTCCCCTAATATCAATTGGTTCTTCGAGGATGGGGGCGTTGGCAGTCAGTTTGGCGTTGATACAGGAATTCGGAGGAATTGGTAATGAAACGAAATCTTTTCACAGTATTTCTTCTTCTCGGTATATTCCTGCTGTTTACAAGTTGCAGTGACATGCTCAGTAAAATTGCGGAGCAAAGCAATTTGGAATTATCGGTAACCTCAAGTAGCGTTCCAAACGTAACCATCGATAAAGGGTCCTCCGTATCATTATCCCAAGACAGTAATCTTACATTCAATGCCACCATTGAAAGTGATGAGACCCTCTCCTACCAATGGTATCTTGATGGACAAAAACTTGATGGGGCAACTTCCGCCTCGTATACGATTGATGGCTCATCATTGGATATCGGTACCTATGAATTGATTCTGTGCGTGCTCCAAGGTGATGGAGCCGAACAGCTGGCAAGCACCACAATTACCGTCTATGTAGTGTCTGCCGATACATAGAGCCATTTTCTGCTAGGCTATCTTTTTCAATCGGCTTGCATTAGAGGGTAATCATCTATAGTATTCCTTCATATCAAAAATGTAAGGGAATGCCATGAGAACCGTTGAAACACTCTTTCTTACCGGAACACACTTTAATCCTGATGAAGCAGAACTTGCCAAATTGAAGACTGCCTATCCATATCTATCCTTGACTGTTACAGGGCTCAAGACCTATACCCTGGACCAACTAGCCAAAGCCGAAATTATCGTCGGAACTCCTGACCCAAAGGATCTGAAAGTAGCCAAGAACCTCAAGTGGATGCAGACCCAGTCCAGTGGTGTTACCCAATTCATGACTCCCGATGTCTTTACAAATGGGGAAATTATTCTCACCAATGCAAAAGGAACCTATGGCAGGCAGATTGCAGACCATGTAATTGGATCTATCATCGCATTCAACCATAACCTGCTTACCTATCATGACCAGATGAAACAAAATCTATGGAAGGCTTACTTTCCCCAGATAGACATTTGGAATAGTACTATCCTGATTATCGGCTTCGGGGATATAGGCCAAAATATTGCCATTCGTGCAAAAGCCCATGGAATGAAGGTCATCGTCGTAAAAAGAACAGCAATGGAACTGCCTGAATGTGTGGATGAAATCTACACCATCGACAAGCTTGATTCGGTGCTACCCAAGGCTGATTATGTAGCTGTTTGCGTAGCTGCTACTGCAGAAACCGAAAACATGTTGAATGAGGATCGTCTGAAATTGATGAAGAAAGGCTCGATGCTTATCAACGTCGGCAGAGGTTCTTTGGTAGATGAGCAAGCTCTTATCACTTTGCTGGAAAATGGTTATATTGGAAGTGCAGCACTTGATGTGACCCAAACCGAACCACTAGGTGAAGACAGTCGGTTATGGTCATTGGAGAATGTACTGATTACACCGCATGCAAGCGGCTTCTCCTACAATGATCCGCATTTTGTCTTCGATTTGTTCTTTGAAAACCTGGGCCACTATCTTGGTGGTGAAACCTTGAAGAATCAAGTTGATTTTTCAAGGAAATATTGATGGGTAGGTTGTAAAACCTATCGTTGACTTTGATTTTTAAGAGTAAGGCGTAGGGCATATACAACGTACGTGCAGTAATTTTTCTTGAGTTTGTTGCGTTTTGTTGTATTATGGTACTACGTGGCTAACGTTCTGCCTTTTTGATGTTTGAGCCAACAATCAATTTCTCATAGGCAAAACTTCAAATAATGCAGAATATAAGGAGGAAATCCATGAATATAATTGGAAAACCCCTAAACCGTGTCGATGCATATGACAAGGTAACGGGAAAAGCAAAATATACCCCTGATCTTATCCCTCCCCATGCACTCATTGCAAAAGTACTCCATAGTACTATCGCAAATGGCTGGGTAAAAGATTTTGATCTTTCTGAAGCATGGAAAGTGGATGGGGTTGTCGATATCGTTACCTGTTTTGATGTTCCGGATATTCAATTCCCAACTGCAGGCCATCCTTGGTCGACAGAGAAGAAGCATCAGGATATCGCAGACCGCAAACTGCTCAATGCCCGTGTCCGTTGCTATGCTGATGACATTGCTGCCGTAGTAGCAGAGAATGAGATAGCAGCCGAAGAAGCTTTACGGAAAATCAAAGTAACCTATGAAGAATTCACCCCTATTCTCACAGTTGAGGATGCAATGAAAGAAGGGGCGATGACTATCCATGAGGAAAAGCCGAACAATGTCGTGGTCCACTCTTCCTATGAGATAGGCAACTTTGAAGAAGCAATCAAGGAAGAAGGTTTGATCAAAGTGGTCGGCGACTACGAAACCCCTATTGTCCATCATACCCATATCGAAAATGCAAACTCCTTCGCCTATATGGAAAATGACAAGATAGTGGTAGTTAGCTCCACCCAGATTCCCCATATCGTTAGACGTGTCTGTTCCCAAGCCTTGGGCGTTGGATTCGGGTCTGTTCGAATCATCAAACCCTATATCGGCGGTGGTTTCGGAAACAAGCAGGATGCACTGACAGAGCCATTGAATGCCTACCTGACTACCCGTGTAGGGGGCCGTCCCGTTCGATTGGCCTATACCAGAGAAGAAACATTCGCATGCACCAGAACCCGTCATGCGATGAAATTCCATATCGAAAGCTATACAAGGGCTGATGGAAGCTTTGCTGCTCGCAGTATTGAAGCATATTCCAATCAGGGAGCCTATGCATCCCATGCCCATGCCCTTGTGGCCAACGCCGTGAATGGATTCAGGATGATGTATCCGGTTGGAGCCATCAAAGCGGATGCGTATACGGTGTATACCAACATGCCTACTGGTGGTGCAATGCGAGCCTATGG
>QJZS01000100.1 GCA_003247345.1 Spirochaetales bacterium | reverse complement strand
TAGGGGTGTAGTCTTTTTATACAGAGACAACTACTGTCATGTAAGGAGTTGTATATGAATAAAAAGGTACTAGCAGTAGGATTGCTACTGATGGTTCTGGTTGGAGGAGTGTATGCAGTAACATTACCCGTTACAGATACTGCAACCTTAACAGCATCCATCGGTGAATACCTCTATCATGGATTTTTTGAAACAGAGACTCCCGACGTATATTCTGCAACTAAAGAGATAGGTGATGCTTTTACTACCGATCCAGTGTTCAATTATGGATATAATACAAATATTGATCCTGCCGTTGAACCAATTGAATTCACCATGAGTGTGACAGATTTCATTCTTGATACAAATAGTGATGTGCAGATTAAGATTGGTGATGTCTTGTTTGGAACGGAAACACCTACCCCAGTAGCTGGTGTTTACACTTTGTTCAATACCGCAACAGACGGAGCTTCCGGTAGTGTTCAGGTCACCATCCAGCCATTGAAAGCTTCTGGTACAGACCATGTAGGATTGGATATTACCACTGATTCGATCATTGATACATTGCAATACGTCAACGTTGATGCGGCATCAGGTACCTATACTTCAACAGTTACGATTTATGTTTCTGCAGCCAGTTGATGTGGTTCTGAAGATTTTGCTAACGGGCTGTGCAGGGAATCCTTGCACAGCTTTTTTTTCACCAGCTCTTTTCAGCAACAATATATGCTGGTAATATTTAACTAATTCGATAGGAATTGGGGATGGTTATGAGAAGACTCCTGTTGTTTGTATTACTCATTATCTTGCTTTTACCCTTGGCTGCAGACGAAACTGCAGAGTTCCCCTCTGCCACTGTATATATGCAAGGAGTCATAGAGCCACAGGATCTAGTTATATCCATATTTGACGAAACAGGGCAGGAACTTGGATCGGACAATACAGTAATCAGCATCGAATTTCCGAGCACCGAACAATGGGAAGTCACGTGTACCCTCTACTTCAAATATACTGCTAAACTAGCTAGCGCAACGGTAGGCAAATTGACCTTTGTTCCTAGTGATTTGATCATGGATGAACTGAATCAGTTGCCGGTATCAATAGAATTGACCAGTGAAAATATATACAGCAAGGTGGAAAACGCAAATACCTTCAATACCACCTTTCTTGCCGGGAGTCAGGATGATGTGGCCATCGGTCATTTGACTTTGCGCATAACCAAGCAATCATCTGACGTTTTTAGTTCAGGGTTGTATACAGGATCCTTTTCCATTAATTATACGGAAGGAAGCTAAATAAAAAGAAAATGTGCATTTATTGCATTCAAATGCAGGTTAATCATCTGTTCGGTAAAATAGTTACAAATTTATGAAATAAATGTTTTACAGCAGAATAAAACCATGCAATAATCATGAGTGTCGTTGCTCGAGTCCAGTCCGATGTTCCAGCGGATGGACGCGTTCCTTAGGAGAGGAGTCCTAAGGTTCTCAAGGAGGTTGCCGCTACTCGTTATCGAGTAGCGGTTTTTCTATGTTCAGCTTAGTTCTTGCATTGTTTGAAGCAAACGATTTTGGAATACCCAACGGTCCAAAGCAACGGCGACACTTCCTAAAATTGTGCTACGTTCCTTCAGTTCTGATCGTACAATGGGAATATCACATAGGCTATGATGGGCGTGTTGTCTGTAAAATTGTTTTAGGGTGTCGAAATATACGTCAGGAAGGTTAGCTATGCCTCCTCCTAGGACGATTTTCTCACATCCTGTCACAGCACTTGCTGCAATCAAAGCCATTGCCATCGCCTCAGAAGCTTCCTCTAATGATTCGACAATTTTCTTGTCATCGGATTGAGCCAAATCCTTCACTGACTTTCCTTGATGCTTCTCGCTGAGCGCCCAGCCGGATGCGACGGTCTCCAAGCACCCGATACCCCCACATCGGCAAAGTCCTGTTTCTCGAATAGGCAGATGTCCAAAACGGCTATGGATTGCAGTGATGGTATTTCCCTGTACCCAAGCGCTATTGATGTGTTCTCCCCAGTTGATGTAGAGGAATGAGTTGCTTTCTTCCTTTGCAAACCATCTTTCGGCTTCGACCATCGCCTGTACTGAATGCACCAATGTGGTAGGGGTTTGTGTGTATTGAGCAACAGCCTCTGCAAGAGGGACATCCTTCCAATCCCAATGGTCATGGCTGACTATGCTCAGACCATCGTCAGAGATATGCGCATTGGTTGCAATGGCAATTCCGACGATAGGAGCCTTTGTGAGCCGTTTCATCTTCATGCAGCTTTTGATGATCAGTTGGCCGAATTCTTTTGCGTCTGGATTCTGGGTTGTTGGAATGCGTTCAAAGCGAAGGGTGTTTCCTCCGAGATCGGAGAGGGTGAAGCAGGTAGTCTTGCTTCCCAATTCTACCCCCAGGACCAATTGGGCACTTGTCTTCAACGAGAGAACTATCGGCCTTCTTCCGTTGGAAGTCTTAATCTTTCCTTTTTCCTCTATCAAGCCTTCTTGTAGCAGTTGCTCGACAATTTCACTGGTTGAAGGTTTGTTGAGTTGTAAAACTCGTGCAATATCAGCGCGACTGAGCTCGCCTTCCTTGGCAAGCACATTGAGAACGCGTAATCGATTGATGGTTCGTGCTGAACTCGGTTTGGAAAACTGCATGCCCAAGCATAGCTCACCTCAGCGTTTTTGTTAAGGAACAATTGCCGTTAGAAGGAAAAATCAGTATGTTTGCGTATATCCCTTTGGAGGTATTATCTACGATGGAACAAAAGAAGTTCAAAACTGAAGTATCAGAGCTACTTCAGTTAATCATTCACTCGCTCTATTCTCATAAGGAAATTTTCCTTCGCGAGCTGATTTCTAATTCGTCCGATGCATTGGACAAACTTAAGTATCTCACTCTTACCGATGACAATCTCAAGGCTCTCGCCTTCGACCCTCGCATCGATATCTCTTTCACAGAAGAGGGTGAGAAGCGCACACTCACCATCAGTGACAATGGCCTTGGCATGAGCCACGACGATCTTGCTGACAATCTGGGTACTATCGCATCCAGCGGTACAAAAAAATTCCTTGCTTCCTTGACAGACGAACAAAAGAAGGACAGTAACTTGATCGGCCAATTTGGCGTCGGATTTTACAGTGCCTTCATGGTTGCTGACAAAGTTGAGGTAACGAGCCGAAAAGCCGGTGAAGAAGAGGCTTGGCTTTGGAAGAGCACAGGAAAAGGAAACTACACCCTAGAGGAAGCTCAACGAGACAGTCAGGGAACCACCATTCTTATCCATCTCAATGATGAGGGTAATGAGTATGCAAACCGTTGGCAGCTTGAGCAACTGGTAAAGAAATACAGCGACCATATTGCTTATCCGATTTTCCTTTCCTACGACCAAGAAAACTATGATCAGGAAAAGAAGGACAAGGATGGAAATGCGCTGAAGACCGTAGAGCATAAGGTTGAACAGATCAACAGCTCATCGGCACTATGGAGACGCAACAAGACTGAACTCACTGAGGCTGAGTACAATGAGTTCTACAAGCAGAGCAGTTATGACACCGAGGACCCCTTGTTCTACTTGCATACTCGTGCAGAAGGGGCTACAGAGTACACGACACTCTTCTATATCCCTGCAAAAGCACCTTTTGATATGTACTATGCAGACTATAAGCCTGGGGTGAAGCTGTATGTGAAACGTGTTTATATCACTGATGATGACAAGGAACTTCTTCCTTCTTATCTACGTTTTGTTCGCGGTGTCATTGACAGTGAAGACCTTCCTTTGAACGTCAGCCGTGAGATTCTGCAGCAGAATCGTGTCATGAACGCTATTCGTACTGCTTCTGTAAAGAAAATTCTGAGCGAGTTCAAGAAAATCAGTGATCAGAACCCTGAACTCTATGCCAAATTCATCGAACAATATAATCGTCCGCTCAAGGAAGGCTTGTATTCAGATTACGCGAACCGGGAAGCTCTGTTGGAACTTGTCCGATTCAAGTCATCTTCTGAGGAAGGATATGTAAGTCTCGCTTCTTATAAAGAACGCATGACGGGTGATCAGAAAGCTGTGTACTATATTGCCGGTGGAAAGGAAGCAACCCTCAAGGCAAGTCCGCTCTTGGAAGCCTATCGCAAGAAAGGGTACGAAGTACTGATCATGAGCGATGATATCGATGATATTGTAGTCGGTTCGATCGGTACCTATCAGGAACTTCCTTTGAAGGCAATCAACAAGAGCGGAGCTGTTGATGACCTGAAAGAAGAAGGCGAGAAGCAGGAAACAGAAGAGGCAAAAGCCTTGGTCAAAAAGATCAAGGATGCACTCGGTGACCGAGTCAAGGATGTAGTCTCTTCGACACGTCTTGCTGATTCTCCTGCCGTTGTGGTTGTGGATGAGAATGATCCGTCAGTACAGATGCAGCAACTCCTCAAGAGCATGGGCCAGGGTGACGTGGAAGAAATCAAGCCGATTTTGGAAATCAACGTTGAAGATCCCATGGTCAAGAAGATTGAAGGCAGCAGCGATGAAGCGTATATCGAACAACTAAGTTCTGTCTTGTTGGATCAGGCTTTGCTTGCTGAAGGCGTCATGCCTAAGGATCCTATTGCCTTTACAAAGAAACTGCATTCACTCTTGTCGAACTAGAGAAGGAAATCAGTACAATATTAGCAAGGTGGAGAGTATTCTTCACCTTGTTTTTTTTACATGCCGATGGTACTGTTTTATATAATATTCATATAAGGATGTACAAAATGGTAGCAAATTTCATGGAGACATTGAATGGCTGGATGCAGAATCCTTCAATTGCTTTTTTGGTTAATGTAGTCATTGGATTACTCATTGTTTTCTTTGGAAAACTGGTAATAATGGCAATTTATCACATCCTTAAGCGTGCAATGGCAAAGTCAAAGAAAATTAACGATTTGATGGCGCGATTTATCCTGAAGGTCGTGAATATCGTTGGATGGATTTTCCTTGCAATCGCTTTCTTGGGCCGTATCGGTCTGGATATGGGTCCTGTGTTGGCTGGTCTTGGAATATCCGGGGTTGTGTTAGGCTTCGCATTCCAGGAAACCATCGGGAATTTGCTAAGTGGAATGATGATTGTCATCAACTCGCCTTTCAAAATCGGTGATTTCATAGAGACAGGCGCTTTCAGTGGAACGGTCAGTGACATGGATATGATTTGCGTGATACTTTCCACACCCGACAACAAGAAGATTACTCTTTCCAATAAGCTTGTCTGGGGGAATCCTATCGTCAACTATTCCAATGTGGAACGAAGAAGGGTAGAGCTTTCTGTCAGTGTTGCATATGGCTCGAATCTACAGTTGGTGAAGGATACAATCTGGAAGATTCTTCGTACCTATGAGGAGATTCTTCCTGATCCTGCTCCAGTGGTGGAAGTAAATAAGCTTGCAGCCTCTTCGATAGACTTTGTTGTCCGGCCATGGACTAAGCCAGCAGACTATTGGACTGTCTACTGGCGATTCCAGGGCGAAATTGTTGATCGATTGGGTGAAGCTGGCCTAACGGTTCCGTTCAACCAGCTTGATGTGCATATGATAGGAAGCAACGACTAAGCGTTAGGTTTGCAATGTTTGTCTAAAATCGAGCAGAATTCCAAGGTATCCTGCAGCAGGAACTTGCCAAGGTACGATTTTTCCTTCCAATCTTTGGTTCCAAAACGCAAGGTGATGACTTCCTCATTTGTTTCTACTACGACTGAGATATTGGAAAGCTTTCCGTTTTCCAATGTCTCGTAGGATTGTTTACAGGAAACAAAATCAGCATAGGGGAAATGGAAGAACTCATTTGTAAGTGTAATGCCAACTACCTGTTTCTTTGTATCGAAATTCAGCAAAAAACCGTCTCCAGCGTCATTGATGTATCCTTGTTTCTCATCAAAATGATAACCGAATTCCTGCATATACTCTTTTGTTTTTACATCAAGGTTATGCAAGGTGATTTTATAGTTTGCCGAAGCACGTTGCCTGTTCTTTTTCCCGATAGTCATAGTATAGATATTTGCTACTGTGACTAAAACCAGAAATGCAATTAGTAAATATTGAAGTATGCCCATAGACGGACAATACCAATTGCAGACCCGCTTTGTAAAGACAATTACATGTGTTACACTGCCTGAGAGGTAAAGCTTTGATTAAGATTCTGATTGTCGTACCCTACCAGGAGTTGCAACAAGCCTTTGATCATGTGGTCCAGGGATATGATCTTGAAACCATAGAGGTAAGCAATACCCATATCTTTGGTAGTGATCCACAAAAAATCCTTCCTCTTTCGGCTGATATCATCATAGCTAGAGGTATTACTGCAAATGCCATTGAGCAATTCAAGCCGTCTGTGCATGTGGTTCACATCGCTTTGGGAAGTGCTGACTTGCTCAGTGCCCTTGCCGAAGCAAAAAAGAGAGCTCCAGGTGCCCATATCGGGGTCATAACTGGTGAACAGCTATGCGACCAAGAGGTGATTACCTCACTTGTCGACCAACCTGTTTCCGTATATCAGGTAATTGATGAACATGATGTGGAGAACGGTCTCAAGCAATTGCAGGAACAGGGCTGTACCATCTTCGTTGGCGGTTTGACGATGTGCAGGCTTTGCGAGGATCAGAAATATCCGTATGTTCATGTTAAAAGTGGATATCAAGCGGTGGTCCATGCTGTGGCCGAGGCCGTAGCAGCTGCCAAAGCTTTGGAACGAGCCCAAACAAGAGGGAACCTATTGAGTACGCTCCTTAATAATGCAGCCTATTCGCTTCTCGCCATCAACAGCAATGGTTCGATCATTGCCTCTAATAAACAAGCAGAGCAATTGTTTGGCTCAGCCTCCTTGGTCGGTGAACAGCTTGAAAAGGTATATAGAACCGGCCATTGGGAACTTGCTATGAAAACTGGGAAAAAAGAGGAAGTAGTACCGATCAACGGAAAGCAGTTCTTGGTTTCCCAACAGTCGATTAGTATGGACCAAGAGACCTCTGGATTCCTTTTCACGTTTCAGAATGCCGAAACAATTCAGGAAACCGAGCATATGATCAGAACCGAGCTGAGTCGCAAAGGCTTGGTTGCTAAATACACTTTTTCCGATATTGTAACCCAAAATTCCTATATGCAGAGCTTAGTAGAGAAAGCGCAGCGTTTCAGCCAAGTTCCTGGTACGGTTCTGCTCCTTGGGGAAACTGGTACAGGAAAAGAGCTCTTTGCTCAAAGCATTCATAATGCCTCTCCTCGTTCGACCCAACCTTTTGTAGCCGTCAACTGTGCGGCATTGCCCGAACAACTGTTGGAAAGCGAATTGTTCGGCTATACGGAAGGGGCATTCACTGGTGCAACCAAAGGAGGCAAGCCCGGGTTGTTCGAGCTTGCTCATAAAGGGACTATTTTCCTGGATGAAATTGCAGAGATGCCCATTGTAGTCCAAGCGAAATTACTTCGTGTCCTACAGGAGCGAGAGGTGCGAAGGATAGGAGCTGACAATGTGATTCCTGTCGATGTCCGTGTCATTAGCGCAGCGAACAATAATATTTTACAAAAAGTGCAGGATGGTGCATTCAGACTTGATTTGTTTTACCGAATCAGCCTGTTGAGCTTGATGCTGGTACCTTTGCGTGAAAGACCCGAGGATATAGGGCTGCTGTTTGTTCACTTTGTACACCAATATTGTAAGCGGCACACACTTGCTCCCATTGAAATCAGCGAAGATGCCCTGGATATGCTCAAACAGTTTTATTGGCCGGGAAATATCCGAGAACTCAGAAACGCAGCCGAGCGGCTTGCCATCCTTCATTCATCTGCCAATAAAGTCGGGATCCACGAGATAGAACGGTTGGATATCGGGTCCACCGGACTATATCTTGATCCACAAAAGAAAGAGCTACCGAAACAAAGGAAGAAGCAAAAAATTTCGGATCATCAGCTATATGAACAATTCTTGGAAAGTGGTTTGACTCGTGAGGCGTTTGCCGAGCAGGTTGGATTGAGCAGAACAACTTTGTGGCGAAAATTTGCACAATATGAACAATAATTATATGTTTCAATTATGTTTCAAATGAAACATGAAACATTTTATATGCAACATTGAAACAAAATGCAAAAATTGTTAAAAATTTAAGAAAAATGTGAACGATTTTTGATATTTAGTTAGATAGATAAGAATTGTATGTATACAAAAATTGATAAAACTCATGATTGTATACAATACAGACGAACTTGGCATGGTTGTTGCTTACTTGAAGATGCGAGTGACGGAGTACGTTATTCAATGTATCTAAAAAGGGGAGTAATCCATGAATGATAAACCTGTATTGGGAATATTGACCGGTGATGGAGCCGGTGTCGGACCTGAGATCATTGCCAAGTTGGCCGTAGGTAAGTTTTTTGAACAGTATTGCAAACCAGTTATTATCGGAGATGCTCGGTTGTTAGAAAGAGCTTTCTCTGTAATTGGTTCTTCCACCGACCTTCAGATCATAAGCGATATTTCCGATGCAGATTGGACAAAGGGCCTTCCCGTCCTTGACCAACAGGATCAGGACCCTAGCATAGTCACTTTCGGAACGTTGACGATAGAAGCAGGAAAAGCAAACCTGAATGCATTGAAGCTCGCAGTTGAACTGTATCAGGAAAAGAAGATTGAGGGATTCTGTTTTACCCCCTTCAATAAAGCGGGATTGAAAGATGCTGGTTGCAAGTATGAAAGTGAACATCATTATCTTGCTCAATTGTTCGGCCATACCGGTCCGTTCGGTGAAATCAACGTGGTAGGTGATTTGTGGACTACCCGTACTACCAGTCATATTCCCATCAGTGAAGTAAGTAAGAATCTCACAGTTCAAAGCATCCTCCGTGCAGTTCAACTGGCAGATACCTCTCTCAGACAAAGTGGTATTGCAAAACCCCGCCTTGCGCTTGCAGCTCTGAATCCACATGCCGGTGAACACGGCCTTTGCGGTAGGGAAGAGATTGATGTCATTGCCCCAGCTATTGAAAAAGCGAAGGAAATGGGAATCGATGCCTCCGGCCCGTATCCAAGTGATATTACCTTCATCAAAGCATTCCGAGGGGATTTCGATGGAGTAGTAACCATGTATCATGACCAAGGACAGATTGCTTTGAAACTCAGAGGTTTCGATGAAGGCATCACTATTGCAGGAGGACTTCCTGCCCCCATAGTGACCTGTGCTCATGGTACGGCTTATGATATTGCCGGAAAGGGTATTGTAAAGACCAGCGCTTTTGAGAATGCTGTGAAAATGGCATCTCGCATGGCTAACCACCTGCGTCAGCAAGCGTAAGGAGATATAGGAATATGCAATTGAAAAAGATTACGAGCCAGATGGTGATTCCAGTGGTTACCGCCATAATCGCTGTGCTGTTCATCTATCTCGGGATCACCAAGTATGGGTTCTGGCACGACACCAGAGGCCCTCTCCCGGGTTTCTTTCCTACCATTATCGGCATTTTGTTGCTTGGCTTGAGCATCCTTGCCTTCTTCGGATCATTCAAGGCAGAAAAAACCAGTTACCCAATCGAGAATTGGTATCCGGCTATTGGGGTAGTTGCAATCATGTTGGCTACACTGGTAATCGGCATGTTGCCAAGTCTTGCCATATTTGTCCTGGTTTGGCTCAAATGGTTTGAAAAATACAATTGGAAGATAACCATCATTGGATTGGTTGTGATTATGGCGATTGTAATTGGAGCATTTGTCATGTGGCTTGGTGTTCAGTTCCCCAAGGGAATCATCTACAACTGGATTATGTACTGAGAGGCGTAAAATGGAAAATCTACAAATGTTATTTATGGGCTTTTCAGTAGTCCTTACAGTACAGAATGTGCTTGTTACCATGTTGGGAGCTGTGCTTGGATTGATCGTAGGCGCCATGCCTGGCATCGGGTCCCTTGCAGGTGTTGCACTGTTGCTCCCTCTTACCTATAAATTCAATCCGACCACTGCAATCATCATGTTGGGTTCTTTATATTATGCGAATATGTACGGCGGATCATTCAGTGCCATATTGCTGAATATTCCTGGCGATTCTCCTGCTGTTATGACTGCCTTGGATGGCTATCCGATGGCTACCAAACGCAACCGTCCAGGTCAGGCTCTGTTCACCTCCAATATGTCCTCATTTACCGGTGGACTCATTGGAATGCTTATCCTTACCTTTATGGGACCTGCGCTTGCAGACCTTGGATTGAAGTTTGGTCCTGCTGAGATGACTTCTTTGTTGTTGGTAGCTATGACCTCCATCGGTTGGTTGGTTGGAGAGAATCCTACCAAAGGTGTCGTACTTACCATGGTAGGTATCCTGATTGCCACAATGGGAATGGATACGCTTACCGGTAGCCCTCGTTATGATTTTGGAAACATGTATTTGCTTGGAGGTATCCCGTTTACTCCGTTTGTCATCGGAGCAGTCGGATTCAGCCAAGTACTGAAATTGATGAGCGAGCGCAACAAGAAGGTTGAAGCAAATCTCACCCAGAAGTTGACGATCAAGGGTTCGATGCTTTCGCTGCATGATGTCAAACGATTGCTTCCTCCTGCCATTAGAAGTGGCTTTATGGGAACTTTTGTAGGAGTTCTCCCCGGTGCCGGTGCAACGACAGGAGCCTTTCTTGGATACGCAATGCAAAAGGCGTTTAAGAGTGAAGAACCCCTTGGCAGCGGAGCTATTGAAGGTATTGCAAGTTGTGAATCTGCAAACAATGCAGCAGCAGCTGGTTCTTTTGCCCCCTTGCTTGCCTTGGGTATCCCTGGATCAGGAACCGGAGCTGTATTGCTCGGAGGCTTGATGATGTGGGGTCTGAATCCTGGACCGCTCTTGTTCTCAAGCAATCCTGATTTTGCATGGGGCCTTATCGCCAGCCTTTTCTTGGCTAACCTGCTGACCTTGTTCATCTCTTTGGGCGTAATCCCATTCTTGATCAAGATTTTGACGGTTCCTGTAAAGATATTGGTTCCTATTATTACGGTTGTTTGTGTAGTAGGTGGCTATAGTACCTCCAATTCCATGTATGGCGTAATCATCATGTTCCTTTCCGGCTTGTTTGGTTACATCCTTGACCGCAATGGGTACGGAGTTGCTCCGATGCTGCTCTCCTTCGTTTTGGCTCCGTTGTTGGAATCGAATATGAGAAAGTCATTCATCATCAGCCATGGTGGATTGGGCATCTTCTTTGAGAAGCCGATTTCAGCATTCCTGTTGATCGTCCTGTTCGCAATCATACTTACGCCGGTGCTGAAGTTCATATTACGCAAAGTGCGCACTGCGAAAAACTAAGGGTTTATTCCTCGTATGAGGATTGGATATTGGAATTTAAGGGACGTAGTCCCGAAAGAAACAAAGAGGAGTTAGAGATTATGAGAAAGATTGCTCTCGTATTGGCCCTTGCATTGTTGGTGTCCGTTTCTATTTTTGCAAACGGAACAACAGAAGCAACTAGTACTGCACAGAAAACATTCGTTCCTACCAAAAACATTGATTGGTATGTGACCAGCTCTCCAGGCGGTGGTTCAGATATCTTTACCCGAACTATCACTGACATTGCTAGTTCAGAGAATTTAATCAATGGCCAGAACTTTGTCATTCAGTACAAGACTGATGGCGCTGGTGAAGTTGGTAGACTTTTGGTTTCCAATATCAAAGCTGGCGTTCAGGCTGACCACACCTTGTTGACCTTCAACAGTGGTGACTTGATGCCAATGGTTAAGAACACCAACAACCGTTTCCAGAACTTCCAACCCATTGCACACATGGCTGTTGACAAGCACCTTATTTTCATCGGTGAAAATTCCAAGTACAAAAGTGCTGAAGAGATCATCACTGCATTGAAGAACGGTGAAAGAATGGTCCTTGGTGG
>QJZS01000052.1 GCA_003247345.1 Spirochaetales bacterium | reverse complement strand
TTAAGAACTACAACCTAGCACCACAACGTGTAGACTTGTCAGTCACAGGGTTGCCTGAAGGATGGGAATACCAATTCGTTGGTGGCGGCGGTTTGGTTAATGCAGTATTTGCAGAACCTGAAGAAACATCAACCGTACAACTCTGGATCATCCCAAACAGCAAAGGCTCAGAAGGCAATTATGACTTCCAGGTACACGCTGTTGGCGAAGCAGGTGATTCCTTCACCCTCCCCTTGACCGTAACCATGGGCAAACAGCTTCCGCAGAGACTCGCTCTCGATACAGAATTGCCCACCATTAAGGGCGATCCTTCCTCCCCATTCACTTTCAACGTGACACTGAGAAACAACAGTGCAGCAGAAACGCTCATCGATCTGTATGCAGATGTACCTGATGGTTTCTCCGCTTCCTTCAAGGAGCAATATGGATCAGGTGCTGTAAATACACTTTCAATGACAGCTGGTTCATCAAAGTCAATTCAGGTAACCGTCACACCTTCTTCGGGGGTTTCCGAAGGAACCTACCCGGTAACCGTTACTGCAAAGTCCTCAGGTGCTGAAGCTTCAATTCCTGTTACTTTGGACGTTCAAGGACAAGCTAAGCTCACCCTTTCCGGCGATGGGGGACTATTAAGTGCAACTGCAGTAGCTGGAAAAGAAAAGGTGTTGGATCTTGTACTTGAGAATACGGGTACTGCTGATGCCAGCCATGTTGAACTTTCATCTTACACTCCTTCAAACTGGACAGCTTCCTTCTCTCCATCTGTTGTAGAGACATTAGCAGCAGGACAGAAGACTACCGTAAAAGCAACAGTCAAACCTTCCTCTGAAGCCTTGACTGGTGATTACAGTCTTACGCTTAAGGCCAGCAGTGAAAATGCGGGCAATATTTCAGAACAGTACAGAATTACCGTACGGACATCTTCTCTCTGGGGTATCGTTTCGGTTGTCATCATTGCTGCAGCAGCAGTGCTCCTGGCATTTGCCGTTAAGAAATTTGGACGCCGATAACAGGAGGTAATCAATGGGTAACGAAATTGTATTAAGCGTTTCCCATCTGTCAAAACAATATCGCAAAGGTGTAAGGGCGGTAAATGATATTTCCTTCAGTTTGAATGAAGGAGAGATCTTCGGATTGCTTGGACCAAACGGTTCAGGCAAGACGACCACCATCCTTATGCTGCTTGGGTTACTGGAAAGTACACAAGGGAGTGTGAATATCCTTGGACACGATCCACTACGTACCCCTTTGGCGGTAAAACGGCAGGTAGGATACATGCCAGATACCATAGGGTTCTATGAGTATATGACAGGGTATGAAAACCTCGAGTATACGGCAAGGTTCCTTGGTTTGGATGCAACTGAACGAAAAGCAAGAATTGAGGATAGCATTGGGAAAATGCGTCTTACCAAACGAATGAATGACAAGGTAAAGACCTATTCCCATGGTATGAAGAGAAGGCTTGGGCTTGCAGAACTCTTGGTAAAGCAACCTCGGATTGCCATCTTGGATGAGCCGACCCAAGGCTTGGATCCTCAGTCAATTTCTGAATTTCTCGCATTGATTGCATCACTTCGGGATAGTGACGGGATGACTTTTCTTCTCTCCAGCCACCAGCTGGATGAAGTGCAATCTGTTTGTGATCGTGTCGGACTTTTCTCCGAAGGAGAATTGATCAGCTTCGGTTCAGTAGATGCACTTGCCCAGGAACATTTTGGCAATGAGGTCCTGATTGAGCTACAAGCAGAAGGAAACGATAAATTGCAATCATTGCTAAGAAAGATTGCTGATGTAAAGCGGGTAGAATTGGAAGCTGATAATCACTACTTGATTACTGCAACCAAAGATGTTCGTCCTGCTATCGCACAACAAGTCTTCAGCGCTGGATGTGACCTTACTTCCCTGGAAATGAAGAAGCATTCACTGAACGAAATCTACCAACTGGCATTCAAGGAGGCAAACGATGAACAAGCGTGAAGGTTCGGCGTTGACCGGCTTGAAAGTAGTCTGGTTGAAAGAGATGCAGGATTACTCAGGTAACATCAGAATGATCATATTGATGATTCTGATCATTCTTACTGCTGGTTCCAGTATGTATGTAGCTGCTCAGACGCTCCGCTCCTATGTAGGAGAGGATTCGTTCATGCTGCTCAACCTATTTACCATCAGCAAGGACCCAATCCCATCGTTCCTGTCATTTATTTCGTTCCTGGTCCCTTTGACAGGTATTGCTCTTGGGTTTGATGCAATCAATTCAGAGTTCCAGAACAGAACCTTGGGAAGAATTCTTTCACAGCCGATCTACAGAGATGTACTGCTTTTTGGAAAAGCTTTGGGAGCATTCACTGCCATGGCAATTGTACTGCTAGCCCTTTGGCTACTGGTTATTGGGTGTGCAATGTTTTTCATGGGTGTTCCACCATCAGGGGAACAAATTGCAAGAGCATTTACCTTCTATTTGGTAACGCTGCTGTATGGGCTTCTATGGTATTTGGTAGGAATGATGTTCTCCATCATCTTCCGACAAAGTGCCGTATCGGCTTTGGTAGCAATTGCTCTCTGGTTGTTCTTCATGATTTTCTGGCCGATGATTGCGCAATTGCTTGCCTATGGCTTCGGAGGCGGAGACCAGTACACAACTGCCAAGCTGGGAGTAGTACTGGGAAGGATATCCCCTTATCGACTCTATACAGAGTCAGCTATAGGAATACTCAATCCTACAACCAGATCTCTTGGAGTAGTAATGTTCAGTCAACTACAGGGTGCCATCATGGGAAGTCCCCTTCCCTTTGGTCAAAGCCTCATGTTGATCTGGCCTCATTTCACAGCCTTCCTGGCTACTATCATCTTGATTTTCTCCCTGTCCTACGTAATGTTCCAACGAAAAGAAATCAGGATGTGAATCATATGCGGAGTCCCCGAAAGGGGGCTCTGCTCTTGTATTCCCACAGCAACACGCTATACTACATATATAAGTATGTGTATAGCTTTTTTATATACAGAACCCTTCCTATGAACCTTGCACATCATAGGGTTTCATAAAGCAGGATCGTCCCAAAAGCAATCCTGCTTTTAGAACTCCGGTTTTTTTCGTACTAGAGATACGTAAATATATGTGGCAAAAGGTGTTTGGTCGAAAGACCTCTTTAGTAGGAATAGCGGGAGTTCTGTATGAACAGAAAACTTGAGTTGGTAATCATAG
>QJZS01000152.1 GCA_003247345.1 Spirochaetales bacterium | reverse complement strand
AAGGGCTTATCCAAGAAGTGCAGAAGTGTGCTACCATTCAATATCTTATATTATCATAAGATATCGCATAATAAAAGAAACTTCTTACATCAATATATACATTGTTTGTAAGAAGTTTGTTAAATGTTCTATTTAAATTAATATTTAGATACCTTATCAACCATCTGTATTAATGGCGATAAGAAATAAGGTATTAGGTATCTATGTTCAGTATTTACACGCTGTAATACAGTTGGCTGGCAATCAGATCAGCTTTCTTTTTATCGAAAAGCTTCTCAATAATAGCCAAGGCAAAAGGCATCGCACTGCCCGGGCCTTGTCCGGTGATCAACGAACCATCGGTGATAACCTTCTCGTTCTCAAGAGTAAGTGATGATACTTGTTTCTCAGATCCAGGGTACCCGGTAACCCGTTTCCCATCAAGAAGTCCCGTTTTTCCAAGAACCACTGCAGGAGCTGCACAAATAGCTGCTACTACCCCTTCCTGTGCTACTTGGATTACTTTCTCAAGAACTTCATAAGAACCAGCCAAATTAGCAGAACCAGGACCGCCACCGGGAAGTACTACACAATCAAACTTCTGGTCTTTGCATGCTTCAAGAGTAGTATCTGCATGTACAAGAATACCATGGGAACCTTTTACGATTTCAACGATGTCTATTGAAGCAACCGTTACTTCTGCCCCACTCCGTCTGAGTAGATCAATTGGAGTAATGGCTTCAACTTCTTCAAAACCTTCAGCTAAAAGAACCAATACCGATGGAATCATAAGAACCTCCTATCTTTACAGTGGTTGTACAGAACCATCTGTCTGACGAGCTTTTCTTAGCATCTCACAAGAGCGGAGAATAATACGTTCTGTCTCTTCCCAACCAATACAAGCATCAGTTACAGAAACACCGTACTTAAGTGTCGATAAATCTTCAGGGATTTTCTGACAACCGGGCTCGAGATAACTCTCCAACATGAAACCGCGAATAGCTTTCTCCCCCCAAGTAACCTGATCTATGATAGAACGCAAAACGCGTTTTTGCCTTTCATAATTCTTTCTGGAGTTTGCATGACTGCAATCCACAACGATTGCAGGAGGAGTAATCCCCTCTTTCTCCATCAGGAGGCGTGCACTTTCTACATCATCTTCATAATAATTTGGACTTTGATCACCACCACGCAGGATCAAATGGCAATACTCGTTACCAGTGGTTCTAAAGATTGCACTTGCACCCTTGCTATCCATACCAATGAACGATGCAGGTTGGCGCGCACTCTTAATTGCATTCAACGCATTGCGGAGGTCTCCGCTGGTACTGTTCTTGAATCCAACGGCAACACTAAGACCACTGGCAAGATTTCTATGAATCTGGCTTTCTGTAGTTCTTGCTCCGATGGAAGACCAACTCATCAATTCATCAATGTACTGAGGGATAATGGGATCAAGCACCTCACACCCTACAGGAAGACCCATTTTTACGATTGACAACAAAAGGGAACGGGCAGCAAGAATGCCGCCGCCGATGTCGTAGGAGCCATCCATATTTGGATCAAGGATCAAGCCCTTCCAACCACCAACAGTTCTTGGCTTCTCAAAATAGGTACGCATCACCACAAACATCTCATCTTCAATCTTTGAAGCAAGATCTTTTAGTTTTGCAGCATATTCCAAAGCAGCCTTTGGATCATGAAGAGAACAAGGTCCAATCACTGCAAGTAAGCGTTGGTCCTTTCCCTCAATGATGTCATTGACCGTTTGACGACTCTTCATTATCGCCTTGGCCGTGGCTTCATCGCTTGGGAGTTGGGCGAAAACCTCTTGCGGAGTTGCGAGCGGTTCTATTTGTTTAATCCTGATATCTACGTTTGCCATCGTGTTAGTCCTTTGCGATTGTATACCATATGCGGAGGGCTTAACTCAACCGTTTTTACTCTCTTTTGCCTGATCATCCTTGGTTCGGGAATATAAGAAACGTTTGATCTTCTGTGTTGGAGTTCTTTGGAAGGGTTCCTCTTGCAATTCAGCACTACTGATACGACTGAATGCACTGAGCTCCTTGTTCACGTCTTCCCGAATCTTTGAGACATATTTCATTGCCTCAGTTTTTGCATCACTGACATTCAAAGCCATTTTTGCAGCAAAGGCTTCAACGTCAATCTTGATCAAGGCTGCAAGGCCACCTTGTTCAGGGATAACCAAGGATTCCGTAACAAAATCCTGGTTGTTGATTACAGACTCAATCAACTCGGGGTAAATATTTTCTCCACCACTACCAAGAATCATGGTTTTGGTTCTGCCTTTTATGGCAAGTCGGCCCTTTTTATCAATATGTCCCAAGTCCCCAGTTTTAAAATACCCGTCTTCAGTAAATGCAGCTTCATTCAGTGCTGGATTGTCGTAATACCCAACCATTACATTCGGACCTTTGACTGCTATTTCACCAACCTTCGTGTCCTTGTCCTGATCGAGCAATTTAACATCCACATGCTCAACAATCTTTCCTATTTTCCCAAGGTTATGCTGTTTTGCTGAACACCCAGCGATCAGAGGAGACGTTTCGGTAAGGCCATATCCCATACCATAGGGGAATTTCGCCTCAAGAAGGAATTTTTCCACTTCCTGATCCAAAGGAGCACCGCCGATACCAAAGAATTTCATTCGTCCGCCAAAGGTCATTTTAAGCTTATTGCCGATGGCTTTGGAAATCAGGCGACGGGTAAAACCGAAACGCATCCACTTTTGGAGTTTCACATTGCCTTTAATGACAGGAGCTACAGCACTTCTATAGACTTTCTCCATAAGCAAAGGAACGGTAAGCATAACCCTTGGCCGCACTTCTTTCAAAGCAGGAAGGAGTACTGATGGAGCAGGAGCCTTACCAAGATAGGTAATTTCACAACCTCTCATCAACTCCAGCATTTGGCCAGTGGTGAATTCATATACGTGGCTCATAGGGAGTATGGAAAGAACCTTGTACTTCTTTTTAAATTTTACATACACATCAGTAGAAATATCAGCGTTCCAAACCAAATTCTTATGCGTCAGCATGACGCCTTTACTATTGCCTGTGGTACCGCTGGTGTAGATCAAAGAAGCAAGGTCTTCTTCCTTGGCAAGGGAAGCTTGGCGGAGTTCCAAGCCTTTCTTATCAATCTTCCGTCTTCTGATATCCCTACCAGGAGCTGCTGCGAACTGTTTTCTATCCTCCAGCTCCTTTGCAATCGGGTCGGGGATATGGAATAAGTCTTCCATACGTACCAGATACGAATCATGAGCATGGACGAAAGATTCCACTTTCTCAAAGTGTTTTACGTTTACTACCACACCCTTCACACCTGCATGTTCCAGAATCTGGGTTGCTTCCTTGGCTGAGAAGTCAGGCAGGATGGGAACAGCTACACAACCAATGGAGGTAATACCAAAGTAGGCAACCATCCACGTAGGACAACTCTCGCCCATCAATGCAATCTTATCCCCATGGACAAATCCTGATTCTAATAAGGAAATGGAAATGGCATCCTTCATGCTTTTAAGCTGGGAATAGGTTATCTCACTGCCCTCTTCCTGATAGGTCCGGAGGGCAATGTATTTCCCATATCTGCTGGCCGAACACTCTACAACCGAATCCATGGTGTAGCTGGTTACGGTCTTCATTTTCAGGCCGTCGGCTCTCTTTATCTTCTTAATCTTTTTCAGAGTCCATTTCTCTGGTTTCTTCTTCTTTTGTTTCATCATTTCACCTCAAAATCCGATCCGTACCACTCGTTCTTTCTGCACACGGTAAAGGGAATATCTGTAACCAAGGCTGCTTCACGCTCAAGGATTGCAGGGTCATTGTTGCAATCAGAGAGATGGATAAAGTACACATGGTCGCCACAGAAATTGCTCGCCTCCAGAAACTGTAGTGCTTGATCATTGGAAAGATGGCCCAAGTCACCGGAAATCCTTCGTTTCAGGTACACCGGATACGGACCATTGGATAACATCGTAGCATCATAATTTGCTTCTAGAAATAGTATATTTGCACCATTTGCCAACTCCACATGCTCTTTTGTGGTCAAACCTGTATCAGTAAGGATCATATAGTGCTTATTCTCATACATCACGAACCATCCAACCGAACCGGGGCTATCATGGCTGGTATCAAAACAGAAACAGCTGAATGGGCCTACCTCCACGAGTTCAGAGACCGCTACACAACGTAGAAGCCCTTCAGGTATGCCCAGTTTTGCAAGTTGTTCTTCCTGAAGCGTTGCCATGGTAGTGTGCATGTATATGGGAACATCAATTCGACGTGACAAAACACCCAAACCTCTAGCGTGGTCCGGGTGCAAATGTGTGACGAACACTCCCTGAATTGATGATAAAGGTACAGAACTTCGCTCCAAACGTCTGGAGAGCTCTGCTACGCTATACCCCTGGTCGATTAAAATAGAAACATTTCCATCGGAAAATAGGTAGCTGTTCCCATTAGACCCACTGCCAAGCACTGCGTAGGTTAACATTATTGGTCGCTCCAAGAAGAGAGAATGGTAATGTCAAAACCTTGGTGCACACGATTCTTCGAACGAAGGACAGGAGTTTTCAATAATTCTGGATGTTCAATCAACTCTTGTTCTGCATCATAGTCACGCCAACTGTAGCCTTCCTTTTTATAGTAGGAACTGTCGGTGTCAATAAGATCTTCAGCTTTATATTTTTGAAAAATAGAGCGCCACTCTCCGTCAGAGAGGACGCGCTGGGAAAGGTCAACAAACTGGTAAGGAATGTTTCGTTCTTTACAGGCCCTGATCGCCTTTGCTGTCTCTTTACACTTCTTGGTGCCAATGATTTGAATCATACCTTCCCCTGAATCTTTTGTGTATTAATTATACTACAAAAGACAGGGGAAAAAGGCAAGGAATTTGACAATTTAGGCCTTAACGTCGACAACAATCAGCTGACAAACAAATCATCAATTTCACGACTGTATATCTTATTTATCTCATAACGTTTAAGCTCTTGTTTAGCACTGAGCTCCTTGCCCACCTCAAACTGCTTGGGTAGCACGCGGAAACGTACAATGTGCTCAAAACTCTTAAAGCCGTGCTTGCTATTGATAATTTCAGATATCGTCTTCTCAATCAGAGCCCTAACCTCCTGCATTTGTCCAATCTTATCCGAAAGATAGGGTATCTGCATTTGTGTAAGGTATTCTTCGATTCTTGCTTTGTTCAGAACGATCAGTGCTCCAAGATATTTCTTGTCCTGACCGAGAACGATAGCCTGGTCGATAAATTCACTCTCACAGAGTTTTGCCTCAATGGGAACTGGTTCCAAGTTTTCGCCACCAGCGAGTACGATAGTATCCTTTGCTCTGCCATTCAGTGCAAATTCTCCATGATGGGTCCAAATACCCAAGTCACCTGTGTTCAACCAACCGTCCTTATCGAGTACTGCATCGGTAAGATCCTGGCGCTTGTAATAGCCTTTCATCACCTGTGGGCCTCTGACCATGACAATGCCCTTCTGACCAGGCTTGGTTTCCGAACCATTCTCACTGACAATACGGATCTCAGTTCCCTCCAAAGGAGTTACCGTGCGTTTCACACCACGTACCAAAGGTCTTACGGCAACAACAGGAGCACACTCAGTGAGCCCATACCCATCAAGGAGTTTTACTCCTATAGCCGAGAAGAAGTTGTCGACGCTCTCACTCATTGCTCCACCGCCGCTTACGCCTGCAATGAAATTTTTCCCGAGTTTTTGCTTGACCTTGGAAAAGACCAAGTGGTCTCCTGCTTTATACAATGGGGTTAAAAATACGTAGGGGATGATTCCTACTAGTGTATCCAACACGCGATTTCTCTTTTTGAATGTTGCTACCTCGCCTTTCACAAGGTCTTTTCCTCTTGTATAGGAATTCGCAACGTTTACGAAGAAGGAGAACAAAGCTTTCTCGATCGGCTTCTTGTTTTTCATGCTGGAGAAAACACCGGCTTTTACCGCTTCCCAAATACGTGGAACCGACCCCATCCAATGGGGATTCACTACGCCAAGGTCTGCGATCAAGATAGAGCCCAACGGCTTGGAATAGGCAATGGTGGAAGCATTGCTGATAATGACATACTGCAAGATTCTTTCGAAGGAGTGCCATACAGGAAGAACACTCAACCATCTTTGGCCGGGTGCGATGCTCTTTATCATTTTGGGTACGACATCCAATTGGTAGGCAAAATTCTCATGGGTGAGCATAACGCCCTTGGGATCACCGGTAGTACCGCTGGTAAAGATGATCGTAGCAATTTCATCAGCTTTACCTTTTTCACGCTCTTCTTCCAAATTCTTTGCAACCGCTCTGTCATTGAGCAACATACGGCCTTCTTCTATCATTTCTTCATAGAGAACGATGTCAAAATGTGTTGCTTCTTTTGCTTCATCCCTTTGCTTTTTGGTAAAATCACGATCCATGACTACCAGATGCTTCAATTTTGGCAGGGATTCGGAGAGATTCAATATTTTTCTAAGCTGTACAGCGTTTTCTACAAAACAGAAAGAAGCTTCAGTAATGGAAAGTATGAACTTCACTTCATACGGCATGGCATCCCGGCCACGGGGTACATCTGCTGCCCCGATGCTGAGGATTGCGAGATCACTGGCCAACCATTCACGACGATTGTCACTGATCAAACCAACCAAGTCTCCACGTTTTATTCCATGTTTTGACAGCGCTGCAGCAAGGCTGTTTACTTCACTATAAAGTTCGGAATACGAAATGGGCTGGAATGTACCAGTCGCATCTTTACTCATCTGTACGGTATATGCTGGATATTGCGTGACAATCTGTTCAAATATTTGAGGAATAGTTTTATACATATTAGCCTCCGTGTATGGTACTACCTATTTTATATACAGAATATCACTATTTGTCAATCTGTCAAAATTAAGGTTTTTTCCTTATATGCTAAATATCTGCATTGTTTGTTAAGTTTCAGAAGCGAAGACTCTAATCATTATTGACTCTTGACGGTCAAACAAATCATAATACGCAGATACGACAAGGAGAGAGTTTCCCATGAAAGAACGAATTTCGGCATTGCTTAAGAGAGAACCACAACAAGAAATCGTAGCAGCAGAAGGCTGGGTACGGACCAAACGTGATAGTAAAAATGTGTGTTTTCTTGAAATCAATGATGGATCGTGTTTGAAGGGATTGCAGGTAGTAATTGACAAGGAAAAACTTTCCGACCCAACTGTCCTGAATGCCATTACAACCGGCTGTTCTGTTATCTGCAAAGGCCCAATCGTTGCAAGCGCCGGCGGCAACCAGACTGTTGAAATGGCCAGTACGGACGTCACCATAATCGGTGAATGCCCCGTTGACACCTATCCGTTGCAGAAAAAGCGCCACACTATTGAATACCTTCGTGAAATCGCCCATCTTAGGGCTAGAACCAATATGTTCGGAGCAATTGCCAGGGTAAGAAATACTCTTAGCTATGCAGTACACAGCTTCTTTCAAGAACAGGGCTTCATGTATGTGAACACCCCGATCATCAGTGCCAGTGACGCTGAGGGGGCCGGTGAACAATTCTTGGTAACCACCTTGGATTTGGACAAGCTTCCAAGAACCGAGGAAGGAGCTATTGATTACTCAAAGGATTTCTTCGGTAGAGAGGCTTTCTTGACCGTTAGTGGTCAGCTTGAAGGTGAAACCTATGCGATGGCTATGAAGAACATCTATACCTTCGGCCCCACGTTCCGCGCTGAGAATTCCAACACAAAACGTCACCTTTCCGAATTCTGGATGGTAGAACCTGAGATGGCATTTTGTAACATTGAAGGCGATATGGAAGTTGCGGAAGCCTTCCTCAAATACCTCTTCAAAGCCGTTTTGGAAAAATGTCCTGAAGATATGGCTTTTTTCAGCAAGTTCGTTGAAGCAGGTATGGAAGAGACACTTCGCACAATCGTTGATACACCCTTCGCTCATTTGACCTATACGCAAGCCATTGAGGAATTGGAGAAACATAACGATAAGTTTGAATTCCCTGTTTCCTGGGGCAGTGACCTACAGAGCGAACATGAAAAGTTCCTTACCGAAGTCATTTGCAAACGTCCTGTCATCGTCACCGATTATCCGAAGGAAATCAAAGCATTCTATATGAAGCTGAACGAAGACGGTAAAACAGTACGTGGTATGGATGTTCTGGTTCCCCGTTTGGGTGAAATCATTGGAGGAAGCGAACGTGAAGCTGATCTTGATGTGCTTACCAAGAGAATGGAAGAGCTTAAATTGAATCCAGAGGATTATTGGTGGTACTTGGACCTCAGAAGATTCGGCAGTGCTCCTCATGCAGGCTTCGGCTTGGGATTCGAGCGCTTGGTACAGTATGTAACAGGTGTTGCGAACATCAGAGACGTTATCCCGTATCCGAGAGCTCCTAAACTCGCTGATTTCTAATCAATTAACGAAGGCAGTCAATTCAAAGTGACTGCCTTTATTTATGCCCCAAGATGCCTTAGCAAAGCCCAGACAACCAGCTCTTGGGTACTGTGTACTCCTATTTTCATGAACAAGTGTTTTTTATGGGCTACAACGGTGGTATTCTTGATTCCCAGCACTTGCGCTATCTCTTTGTTGCATTGCCCGCTGACCAGCAAATCGATCACTTGTTTCTCACGTCCGGTAAGAAGGATTGGAGTATCTTCTGCACATTCGCTGTCAGTAGCATTATGGCAGAGTGCGAGTATAGCTGATCCAACTGCTTCAGGAGTAGAAGCACTATCCAATATTTGAAAGCAAGTGTTTTTCATCAGGCGCAATAACCGGAGTTGGCTATGGGGACAGAATAGCAACACTCCAGTATTTTCAACCGTTTCTGATTTTCGTTTGATTTTTATTGCACTTGGCAAGTCATGACACCAAGCAAGTATAATAGCGGGGTCATTAGAACCAAAAGGAGTACCAATATTCCTTTCCTGTAATATTGTCACCCAAGGCAGACCTATCACTTTTTCTTTCAAAAGCCCAAACTCTTTTTGGTTTTCATAGAGAAGCATTACATTTTTTCGCATCAAAACAGAAGGATAAAACTCCGTCTTATTGCTTCAAGAATGTAAACAAAAGAGTATTGAAAGCATCACTGAAGGCTTTGACTTGTTTAGGCCCCATACTGGCATGTTTCTCGGTAAAGACACCCATTTCCCTAAACTCTGTCATAGCATTGCGGATAGATAGACGTTCACTCATGTTGTTCTGGGTAAAAGTCGTTCCCCGTTCATCAAGTACATCTATTCCTTTTTCTACCAACCTGGAGGCTAACGGAATGTCGTGAGTGATTGCAATTGCAGGATTCTCGGCATTCTCGGCTATCCAGTTATCGGCACTGTCAGGTCCTTTCTCTACTACAATGTTCTTGATATTGCTCTGAAATGAACGTAATGAAAGGCTATCGACAACTCCATCAGATTTGGCTTGCTTGCGTAGGGCAGCAGTATGCTCTTCATAGGCTTGCTGGACATCCCTCAAAGGACGGTCAGCCACAAAGAAGGCTGTAAGATTATGCTTCGCAGCAGCACGTAAAATAATGGTGCGAAGATTTTTTGGGCATGAGTCGGCATCTATATACAGGGTAACCATACCCCCAGCCTATCGCAAACTCATGGGTTTGTCACCTAATGGAAAACCGAGATACAATTTATGGCATACGTATCAAAAAAGAAGAAAAGAATTATGTAGATATTTTTTTTCGTCATCCAAGCAATATCTTGCAATCTAGCCCGAATCGGGTAGGAAGGTAGATGATTCGCCGGCAAAATCAATACAAACAGTTCATACATTTTTATATATTACATTATTATATTGCATTTCTTGAACAATTCTAAATTAAAACTGTCTTAGTTCCTGTTTTCCATTTCCTACTGTTTCAATTCCTGATAATTATTTCACGCTTGTACACAAGATTATCTACAGTCGCTTGAAAAAGACGAGTGTTTTGTTCTATGGTTACTATATTCAGAGATTATAAAAAGAGAGAGGATTTCAGCATGGACATTTCACCTTTGCAGAAAGTTCGCTATGCCTATCAACCAAAGCTACCCGCAATTCTGAGGGAGAGCATCACCAACGTAGTTCCCCAGAAAGGAGAAGCAACCACCGCTCAATCTGATGCAGATCAGATCAAAGCTCTTTTTCCCAACACATATGGACTCCCAAGAATCACCTTTACCAAAGGCGAGAATGGTGAGATTACCCAAAAACGCAACGTCGGTGTAATCCTCAGTGGAGGACAAGCTCCTGGTGGACATAATGTCATCAGTGGACTGTTTGATGGTTTGAAGGCTGCAAATCCTGAAAACACTCTTTTCGGATTCAAAGGCGGTCCTTCCGGTATTCTGGAAGACTCCTACAGAATCATTGATAGTGAATATCTTGCTGCATACCGCAATACCGGTGGATTCGACATCATCGGAAGCGGAAGAACCAAACTTGAGACAACCGAGCAATTTGAAGTGTGTGCTCAGGTTTGCAAAAAGCATGATATAGATGCTTTGGTCATCATCGGTGGTGATGACTCCAACACCAATGCGGCAGTCCTTGCAGAGTACTTCCTCTCCAAGAACCATGGAATCCAGGTTATTGGCTGTCCTAAGACAATCGACGGCGATTTGAAGAATGAATCAATTGAAATCTCCTTCGGTTTTGATACAGCAACCAAGACGTACAGTGAATTGATCGGCAACATTGAACGTGATGCAAACAGTGCCAAAAAGTACTGGCACTTCATCAAGCTCATGGGTCGCTCAGCCAGCCATATTGCACTCGAATGTGCTCTAGAGACTCAACCAAATATTTGTCTCATCAGTGAAGAAGTCGAGGCTAATGCACAGAGCCTTTCCAGCATCGTAGACTATATAGCCCAAGCTGTAGCAAAGCGTGCAGAGGATAAAAACAACTTCGGTGTTGTTCTGATTCCTGAAGGCTTGGTAGAGTTTGTTCCTGAAGTGAAAGCTTTGATTGCGGAGATCAACGACCTCTTGGCACATGAAGAAGCAGCATTTGCTGCCCTCGATTCCAGTGCAGAAAAAATTGCATTCGTGCAACAGAGGCTTTCTGCTGCTTCCAAGCAAGCATTTGAATCACTTCCTACCGAGATCAAATCCCAGCTTCTTGCAGACCGTGACCCACATGGCAACGTACAGGTAAGTCGCATTGAAACCGACAAGTTGTTGGCTGCCATGGTAGAGACCCAGCTTAAGGCTATGAAGGCCGCTGGTTCTTACAAAGGCAAGTTCAGCTCTCTCACCCACTTCTTCGGCTATGAAGGCCGTTGTGCATTCCCGACCAACTTTGATGCAGATTACTGTTACAGCCTTGGCTACAATGCATTCATGTTGATTGCAGGTGGCCTCTCTGGCTATCTTTCTTCTGTCACCAACCTTTCCAAGCCTGCACAGGAGTGGAATGCCGGTGGAATCCCCATCACCATGATGATGAACATGGAAGTAAGACACGGAGAGAACAAGCCGGTTATCAAGAAAGCTCTTGTTGAGCTTGATGGCAAGCCATTCAAGTACTTCGCCAAGAATCGTGAGACTTGGGCAAGAGAAACTTGCTACACCTACCCAGGGGCTGTCCAGTATTTCGGACCCTCGGAAGTGTGTGACCTTACTACTGTTACCCTTGCTTTGGAACAATCCAAGTAAGAGAAATACATCGTTTTCGTTTTGATTCGGAACCAGATCGAGTTTTTCTTGATCTGGTTCTTTTATGTGTGATTTGGAACAATCACATATTAATTTACCCGATTATGATATACTCGCATTAGAGGAGTCAAATCCATGCAAACGCAACTATTAGATGGTCAATGGCAACTTACGCCAACCGATCCAACGGCAATAACAAAATATTGCCCATATTTCCTTGAGAATGATGCTATTTCTTGCACATTACCAGGAGATATTCACTCAGCACTACTTGAACATAGTTTGATACCTGATCCATACGTAGGAGAACAAGAACGAGAGATACAATGGGTAGGACAACAT
>QJZS01000056.1 GCA_003247345.1 Spirochaetales bacterium | reverse complement strand
CAAAGCAACTGCAAGTACCGGTAGCGGTGGTGATCAATAAAGCCGATACCAATATGCAAAAAAGTGAAGCGATAGAGAACTTCTGCGAAGAAAGCCACATCCCCTTCCTTGGTAAGATTCCCTATGACCCCAAAGCCATAGAGGCCATTAATAACGGCAAGACCTTGGTTGAAATTGAAAGCGTAGGCTCAGCAGCAATTACCTCAATTTATGAAAAAGCTATATCCTTAATGAAGGAGGAACTACAGAAATGAACATCACCGCCCTCGTAGAAAACACTTGTGCAAATCCGAAACTTGGAGCAGAACATGGCTTGAGCTTATATATCGAGCTACCACATCAAACCATACTCTTCGATGCCGGGGAAACCGATTTATTTGCCAAGAATGCAAAAGAATTGAATCTGGACCTGGGCAAGGTGGACCTTGCAGTACTCAGTCATGGGCATCATGACCATGGTGGCGGGCTTCCTTATTTCTTCTCCTTAAACAAAACGGCTCCTCTCTATGTCCGTAAAGAAGCCTTTGGACCCTATTACTCAATTCATGAAAACAACGAGTATGTATTCGCTGGCATTGACCGATCTTTATTGGAGAGTGAGAGAATTATTTTCACATCATCCTTTACTCCGATCAGTGAAGGAGTTTCTCTCTTTAGTGATGTTGAAGGTAAACAGTTCGTACCGACAGGAAATCAGAGTCTCTTTGAAAAAACTTCTACGGGATACGTCGTAGATCCTTTCGTACATGAACAGTATCTCGTTCTTGAAGAGAATGAAGAGCGGGTGTTGATCAGCGGGTGTTCTCATCGGGGTATCGTGAATATCGTGAAATCCTACCACAAGCGCTATGGTAACTACCCTACGCGGGTAATCGGGGGATTCCATCTATACAATCACCGAACCGGGAAACCAGAAAATCCTGAAGTTCTTACAGAAATTGCAAACATTCTCTTGGAAAGTGGAGCTGTATATTACACCTGCCATTGTACCGGTGAAAGTAATTATGACTTCCTCAAACAACTGATGGGGAAGAACATTCAGTATCTTGGCGGGGGAACTCGCCTCGTCTTTTAAGCAACTACCGAGGGAGAAACCTCTGTATCATATCTATCGTCATAAGGAAGTACGTTATGTTGAAAGTAGCAGTAGCAAGTGAAAACAAACAAGTCAGCGGCCACTTTGGCCACTGTGCAAGCTTTGAAGTCTTTGAAACCGAAAACGGCAGCATTGTAAAAAGCGAATCAGTACCCAATCCTGGCCATCGCCCGGGATTCTTACCGAATTTTCTCAATGATTTGGGCGTCAATACCATTATCAGCGGAGGAATGGGTGGCGGAGCTGTCGATATCTTCAATTCCCATAATATCGAGGTTATCCTAGGGGCAACCGGAGACAGCAAACAAGCAGTTGAGGATTACCTCAGCGGCAAGCTAGAATCTACCGGTAGTATCTGTCATGAACATGAGCATCATGACGAATGCGGTGAATAAGAACTGCCTATAATGCTTGAAGCCCTGCCTCACACGGCAGGGCTGTTTTGTTGTCTTGCAACTCACCCATGATTCGTGCATACTGCCCTCTTAAATAGTTTTAGGAGTCATCTGCATGCAAAATACCACTACAGGTATTCAAAAACGCTCATTCATTACACGCCTTCCGTTTTACTACGGATGGGTGATTTTGCTTGCTGGATCAATCGGTGTGTTGGCAAGTATTCCCGGTCAGACCATGGGAGTCTCTGTCTTCACCGATCATTTGATCACAGCTCTTGATATTTCACGGGTAGGGATTTCTTCTGCATACATGGTAGGAACACTGGCAAGCAGTTTAATCATTGGATTTGCAGGCATACTGTTTGACCGATTCGGGGCTCGCCCGATGGCTGCCATAGCGTCAATATTTCTTAGCCTTTTTCTTGTGTGGATTGTTTACTCCAACAGCATAGCCTCTGTTCTTATAGCAATTGGTGTTCCCCACTCAGTGGCAACCTTCGCTGTCATCGCTTTAGGCTTCTTCGGTATTAGATTCTTTGGACAAGGCGTGCTAACCTTGGTTAGCCGAGGAATGGTCGCCAAATGGTTCGCTACCAAGCGAGGATTTGCAACAGGAATGATGGGGATCATAACAGCGTTTGGGTTCTCCTATGCTCCTCAGCCTTTGCAGTATCTCATTAACCGATTTGAATGGAACGGGGCCTTGATCTCCTTGGCAATCTTTCTGATGTTCATATTTCTTCCCTTCGTAATTATATTTTTCCGCAATGATCCTGCTTCTTGTAATCTTGAAATGGAACAGGGAATTAAAACCGCTACAGGAAGCAATGCTCATCAGAGTATGGATGCCACCAATGAATTGGACCTGAAGGGAGCCAAGAAACATATTGCGTACTGGGTGATTTTATTCTCATTGGGCTATTGGTCGCTGTTCAATACCGCATTTACGTTCCATATTGTTTCGATTTACTCGGAATTCGGGATTGGAGCTACTGAAGCTGTGAGAATCTTCCTGCCGATTTCAATAATTTCAATTATATCTCGCTTTGTAGCAAGTTTTCTCAGCGACAGGATTTCAGTCAAATATATTTATATAGTGTATGCACTCTCTTTGATTATCGCATCAATTGCCATGATTGCGCTGAGTACACCCGTAGGCACAGCCCTCGTCATCCTTGGATACGGGGTAGGATCAGGATTATTTGGAATGCTGAATATAATTACATGGCCAAAGCTCTATGGAAGGAAACATTTCGGTGCAATCAGTGGATTTGCCATGTCAATCATTGTTGCAGGAAGTGCTATAGGGCCTTGGGTTTTCAGTATGATCTACCGATTTACCAACTCATATCGAGGAACTGGGGTCATTGGACTTGTAGTATCAATAGCAATTTTCGTCTTGATACTGCTCGTTCCTTTTGTCCCAAAGACAGAAAACGCCTAGCTTAGAGAGATGGAATATTTGTTCTGTCCAGTAATTTCCAAATCATAGGAACAGAACTGCAAATTATGATCTTCTGCAAAGTGTGAACAATCCTCAAACCGATCTCTGAGTAGGGCTGGATTGTGCGCATCGCTGTTGGTAACCACCTTGATAGGATACTCTGCGGCCATTTCCCAAAAAGCAGATAGCGGATAGGGAAAGCGATGGCCTTCTTCAGTTCTTATCGCAGGCTTGCGCATTCCATTGGCATTGATCTCCAGTGCCACATTATTCGATATAGCACATTCGATGATGGCTTTGCTGCATGCCTTTGCTTCAGCATCCCATGTATAGTACGAATAGGCGAAGAGATCCGGATGTGCTCCAAACAGAAAGAGTCCTGATGAAAGACCTTTACAGTAAAGATCAGTATAGGTATGTAAATCCTCTTTGGTTAGGCTACCATAGAACACAGAAGCTCCGCCTTGCGTATCTTCAGATGCTAGGTCATGTATAGCAAATATCAGGTAATCAACACGATCCTTGACCTCTTTGTAGTACTGATGATAACGAGCAAGATAATCACACTCATACCCTGTCGCAACGACCAATTGCCCAGCAAATTGCTCCTTGGCTTTTTGGCAGTCAGCTTCATAGGAGGCAATTTGGTCGTAGTCCATACGAGTTTTTTGCCACCGATCATCAGGCACAGGACAATGTTCGCTCATCCCAAGGAGGGCGATTGAATTCTTTGCTGCTTCCTGAACGTATTCAGAAATCGTACCACATCCGTGGCCACAATAAAAACTATGGGTATGGAGGTTCACGTCCTCCTGGTGTAAGTGTAAATTTTGCATGGTTTTTCTGTTTGTTAAGTACCGAGAATATCACAAGTTCAAGGAACATTTAAAGCCCTACAAAAAGTTTCTCCATTTTTTAATAATTTTCTACGGGTTAACAGTTGACTCATTAGTTAAAAAAACGAATTATGATGCTAACTTTTTGGGAGGAAACTATAGTGTATTTGCGTTTCTTTCTCTCTTCCATTCCAGCCTAGAATCTCATTGCAAGGCAATGACTTGCCTTGTTTTCACCGATCCAGGGTATGGCGTATGTTGTCCTGGACGGGCAGTATTACACTTTAGGAGGTTTTGCAATGAGCAGACCTACCACTAAGCACCTCTTCATTACTCTGTTCGCCGTCGTTATAGCTTTCACACTCCTTGGTTGCAGCAAATCCGAGACAACCGAAAGCAAAAACAGCACCACCAGTAAGAAATTGTATGTATACAACTGGTCGTATTACACTCCAGACTCTGTCATTGAATCCTTCGAGAAAGAGTATGGCGTGGATGTAGTGCTCGATTATTTTGCTTCAAACGAGGAAATGTTTACCAAACTGATGGCCTCATCCGATGCAGGATACGATGTCATTTTCCCCTCAGGGGATTATGTCTCGATCATGAAGAATCTGGGAATGTTGGAAAAACTGGATAAGTCCAAGATGGATAATCTCAAATACATCTCCGATATCTCACTCTCCAAAGCTACCTATGACCCGACCATGGAGTATTCAGTTCCTTACTACATGGGAGCCAGTGGTATTGCCGTAAACAAAAAGATGGTCCCCTCTTATGATAAAACTTGGAATATCTTCGCTGATACCCGCTATAAAGATCGCATGGTCATGATGGATGATATGAGAGAAGTCATTGGCGACGCCCTTGCGTACCTTGGATACTCGGTAAACACCACTGATCCAGCACAACTGGAGGAAGCAAGGGTTTTGATCAACACAAAATGGAAACCAAACCTTGTGAAATTTGATGCTGAAGGATTTGCCAAAGCTTTTGCAAGCGGTGAATACTGGATCGCCCATGGGTATGCTGAAGCATTCTTTGAAGAGATTCCGGAAGACCAATGGTCTGACGTAGATTTTTTCCTCCCTCTGGACGGAGGCCCGATGTATATCGACTCAATGTGTATTCCCAAGGGAGCAAGAAACTATGATCTGGCTCTCGAGTTTATCAACTACATCCATAAGCCGGAAAACTATGCCCAGTTCCTCGATCGTTTCCACTTCCCTGCTTCAGTAAACATGGAAGCTGACAAATATCGTACAACCACCCCGTTCTATACAGTCGACATGATGACCAATTATGAGCTGAAGGATGATCTGGGAGCCAACCTGGAGATGTACAATAAAGCTTGGGAGACAATCCGCTACGTAGATTGACCTAGTCTTTGCTTAGAGGGTAAAGTCTCTGGTAAGCGGAGGTCCTTATGCAGAGCTTTACCCATGATACCTATATCTCACCTTTTACCTGGCGTTATGCCAGCAATGAAATGCGTACCGTCTTCAGTGAAGTACATAAAAGAAAACTTCTCAGGTCAGTCTGGATTGCACTTGCAAAAGCACAGAAGCAAGCTGGTCTGGTTAGCGGAGAACAGGTCACTGAACTCATTGCACATAAAGATGACATCGATATCGAACGGGCAAGTGCAATCGAAGCAGAAATCCGCCATGACCTGATGGCTGAAATCAAGACCTATGCAGAACAATGCCCCAAGGCTGGATCAATCATCCACCTAGGAGCAACCAGCATGGATGTGCTGGACAACATGGATGCGCTTCGCCTGAAGGAAGCTTTGTCTCTGGTCATAGATAAAACAAGTACTCTGCTCTCTCTCTTCGTAGAGAAAATGGAGAGCTATGCTGATATGCCTTGTATGGCATTCACCCATATTCAACCGGCAGAACCGACCACCGTCGGATATCGTTTCGCCCAAACTGCGCAGGATTTAAAAGAGGATCTTGAGCAACTGATCCAAACCAAAGATTCAGTCAGGGGAAAAGGTATGAAAGGTGCTGTTGGAACCAGTGCCAGTTATACTGAGCTCCTAAAAGACCGTAATATTAGCCCCATGGAAATGGAAAATTTGGTAATGCAAGCCTTGGGCATCAAGGCCTTCACGGCAGCCACGCAGGTATATCCACGCAAACAGGATTTCAGAGTAGGAACCGCTCTTTCTTCGCTTGCTTGTACCCTTTATAAATTCTTTATCGACTTCCGTTTATTGCAAAGCCCGCCCATCGGGGAATGGAGCGAGCCCTTCGGGGCAAAGCAGGTAGGGTCATCAGCCATGCCGTTCAAACGCAATCCCATCAACAGCGAAAAGATTGATAGTCTTTGCCGGTATGTCTCAGCACAGACAGACGTTCTTTGGCAGAACGCAGCATCCACGTTACTTGAAAGAACATTGGATGACAGTGCAAATAGACGTGTCGTACTTCCAGATATGTTCTTAGCAATCGATGAGATTCTTTTGACTGCCCAAAAAGTCGTCAAAGGAATGCAGATTCATACGAGTGGAATAGAACGCAACCTCGGTTCCTATGGTATTTTTGCTGCCAGCGAACGCCTACTAATGGAACTGGGTAGAAAAGGCGCAAACCGCCAAGAAATGCACGAAGTAATCCGATCCTACAGCCTAAAGGCTTGGGCTGAAGTACAGGAAGGCAAACCGAATACCCTTGCCGAGATGCTCAGTGAAGATAGCCAGATTCGCTCATTTCTCTCCAAGGATGAGATTTTGGCAACCCTTGATGCAACTCAGTACACCGGTGACAGTGCAGAGAGAACTCGTCTTGTTATTAAGGAAGTAGAAGAGATTCTCAACCGAGGGTAATCAAACCGGCGAAAATCATATAATAGATTCCCATTCGAACGAATCGTATCAAGCTGGCGAGTACAAAATGATGTACCTTGAGTTCAAGGATGCCAGCAACAGTACAGATGGTTGAGAATGGGAGAGGTGTTAGGCCGCTGATTACAATAGCCCAGATACCGTAACGGGTAATCAACTGCTCGGTATGGGTTCCCGATTGTTTAAGCACCCACTTTCTGAATACAGGTATGAGTCCAACCAAGCGTCCGAATAAGTAAGCGCAAAAAGCTCCTGCAACTGAGCTGGCTCCCATGACCAGAATGGCAGTCATAGGCGGCCAATCCATAACAAATGGCCAGATGAAATCTACGGACAGCGGCAGCACCAACAAATCAACCAGGAATACGTAGATTGCCACTCCATGCACCCCGAAATTATCGATGAAACGTTGTACTACAGCATTATGATCCAGACCAGAAAGTCGGTAATACCGTAGGGCAAAGAAATACGCGACAAAGATGAATAACATCAAAAGGAATGTCCTGAACAACAGTTTCCGAACATCCAATGTTCCATCATCTTTGAGGTATGTTTCTTTGGCAAATAAAGATTTCAGCCAAGGCGGCATTTTCATTGTAAAAGGTCCTTAAATGTAGATAACAAAGCGAATCGATCTTTCGATCCTACACCTTGATAAATGGGAGGCTTTCCTCCTCCTTTTCCATCAATAACTTCTAGCAGAGTACTTCTCTGAGCAGAGAAATTTATCAAGGAAGCAGCTTTTCCTGATAAGACAATAAGCCAAAGTACTTGATCGTTATATTGTTGTACCGCACAGAGAGCCAAATCCTCATGAGAGGTAGAAGCTTTTCCGATATCTTTGAGCGAGGTATCAGCATCGACATCCCAAAGTATCACTGGAATCCCATCCTTCTTTTCAGCGATATCAACTCTATGCGCCAATTCAAGAGAAGCTAGATGAGTATTGCATCGCTGTAAAGCATTTTTATCATTTGCGGCTTGGGTTACAGCTTTCTCAGCTGTTGCTACTAATTCCTCAAGAGGTGAAGAAAAAAGCGTTTTAAGTTGTTCGACGACTGCTTCTGTTTTTCGAATCTCCTGACGTGCTGTTTCAGCAACAGTAAAAATAAGTCTCACATGGCCACGTATCATCTCTTGGCCTTGGTAATGAAACACTTCTATTTCTTTCGTATTTGCTACATGGAGGCCACCACAGGCTACGGTATCAACCCCTTCCACCACTACGAGGCGAACACCATCGCCTTCCACTTTAATGGAGCGGCGCAATCCTTTCTCTTGTGCACTCTTTTGGGTATGCACCTCATAATGTACGGCCTTCCCTTCTCTAGCCTTTTCGTTAACCAGATCTTCCAGTTCATAACAGACCGACAATGGAATTTCTGCCTGATCGGTCTCGATGGTAAGAAACTTCTGCCCTTGGTGAACACTGACCGTCCCAATGGAAAAATGATGGAATAATAGACCACTAGCTACATGCTGGGCAGTATGCATCTGCATGAATTTGTATCGATGAGCCCAGTCCAAAACGATGGTTACTTTGTCACCTTCGGAAAAAGGAGTCCCTTGAACATGATGATAGATTGTATGGTCGTCATCCTTGGTAGTATCTAGCAAAGCAATACCGGAGATGGTCCCGACATCTCCGCTTTGCCCTCCCCCTTCGGGATAGCAAATGGTTTGGTCAAGAATAAGGCCTTCTTCAGTGACGGTAACTACCGTAGCATCGAGTGTTTTTCTATAAGGTTCTTCATAATATATGGGTTTAGAGTGCATTGTTCATCCTTAACATATTAGTGCTTTTGCGAATCATCGACCGGAAGTGCCGTATCAGCAACAGGTAGATGAAAATGATATTTTATGGCGATAAGCCTGATGAGAAACACCACGCTACTTACTATTACAAATTTACTGAAGAGATCCAGACCCGTGAATTGCAAACCAAGGTATAAGAGCCCCCCAAAAAAAGAGGCAGTTGCATAAAAATCACTTGTGAGGACAGTAGGAATCGACCTGCTCATGATGTCGCGAATCACTCCACCTCCAACTGCAGAGAAAATGCCACAAATGAGCAATCCTACAGGATTAGAGATAAACAAGGCTCCTTTGGCAATTCCTAAGGCGGTAAAAACGCCCAAACCAAGAGAGTCAGCATAAAGAATGACTCTCCAACGTCCTACAAACTTGGGAGCAAGGAAAAAGACTGCCAATCCGGTACCGACACAAATAAGGATATAAGCACTGTCTGTGAAAGCCGCTACAGGAGTTGCCCCGATGGCAATATCTCGCAAGACACCTCCACCACAACCAACAGTGCAAGCAAAGACTATAACCCCAAGAATATCAAGCTTAAGTCGTACACCTTTCACTGCTCCTGTAATAGCAAAAATGAAAGTACCCAAAAGGTCGGCGATATAGATAATTGTTTGTTCCAATTCCATGATTTGAGACTACCATCAAACCATGACTTGTCCAAGATGGAGAACTATACTATCTTTTGAGAGGTCGATAGGAGAACGGTATGGCAATTATTAAGTCTGCATGGGAACTGGCTCTTGAGAAAACCGAAAAGCTCGAGATAGATCCAAAAAAAATAAAGCATGATGAACAAGTCAAGGAAGGACGACAGATAGCAGCCGGCTTTCTTATGGATATAGATATCACCAAGGAAGATACTGAAAAGAAATTTCTTTCCTATGAGGGTGAAAAAAAAGATTTTATCAAGGAAGGAATGATACTTACATTTCTTTCCAATCTCTCCCTGCCTAGAAATGCCGCCTATAAGGATTCTTTTGCCAAACTAATGGATTTGGGGGGAATCATCGGGGAAGGAAATGAGCAACTTGCCGAACTTTTAGGCCAGATTGATGGATTTTTCTCCCAGTACTTGGCAAACCAGGAAGATTTGATAGAACGGATGAAACAACAGTTTGCCCCACATCTCCAACAAAAGCAGGCGCAATTGCAACAACAATATGGTCCAAATTTCACGCTCAGACCCGAGCAAGACCCAGAGTTCATGAAACTCTTGGATAAACAACTTGGGCAACTGGATGAGCAATATACCAACATCCTGCACCAAGTCAAAGATCAGATTAAGGAATTGTTGGGCGTAGATTAATATTTATATCATCCCAATACAGCACCTACCACAATCAGTGGTAGGTCTTTTTTTTGGGGGACATCAATATCTTTTTAACTTCAACTTTCATATAAAAAACTAAAAAATAGTAGACTTTTTTCTTGACAGATTCAAATAGTATGCTAGTCTACAGGTAAATGGTTCTCAAAAAGAACCAATTCTATACATACCTTTAAATATTCTTTTACTTTTCCTGATAATTGGTTCTTTTTTAAGACATTTAATGCATTTTCCCCATAACAATGGGTAAATCACATACATCTAAGGAGAGTTATATGAAGCGAATGGTACGGCTGGTAATGATGGTTGCCATGTTGGCAATCATGACAGGTCTGTTTGCAGCAGGGTCTGCAGAAAAGGAAGCAACTACAGAGCTTCGATTCATCGATGTTTCCCCAAGTCCTACGCGACAAGAGTATTTTACAAACACCTTTGAAAAATTCAAACAGGAAACAGGGATTTCTGTTATCTATGAAAGTGTCCCCTGGGATGATGCAGCAAACAAATTGACAGTTTTAGGTGCTTCAAACCAGCTACCTGATGTTATGACCACTTGGGCTGGATGGCTGGGACAATTTACTGAAGCAGGTTGGGTTGTACCTCTTTCTGATTATATCGGTGATACCAAAGACGAATATGCGGCCACAGTCACAAAATTGGTCTGGAAAGCTGAACAAGAACTCTATGGAAATATCTATACCATCCCTGATGGCATGATGGTTAAAGGTGTATTTGTAAGAAAAGATTGGGCTAAAGATGCTGGGCTTAATCTGGATATGAAAAAAGGATGGACTTACAGCGAATATTTCGACGCGGTATATGCTCTTACCGATCCTAGCAAAAACCATTACGGAACCTCATTCCGCGGTTCCCGAGGAGCATTCGATCCTTTGTACGTATATCTTGAAAGCCTTCATGGGGGCGCGGCATATGCAGCTGATGGTACTTCATTGATGAAAACCCAAGCTGACATCGATGCATATAAAAAATGGATGGCTCTCTATCTCGATGGGACTGCTCCAAAGGATGCAATCAACTGGGGATTTGTTGAGATGGTGGATAACTTCTGTGGAGGCCTTACCGGAACGCTAATTAACGACAGTGAAGTTGCCGCTACTTGTTTGGAAAGAATGACTGATGACCAATGGATGGTCATGCCAATGCCAAAAAGTGATGTTGACGGCAAAATCTACAATACTGTTAATTCACCTTATGCTTACTCGATTAGTTCCTCTTCCAAGAACAAAGATGCTGCCTGGAAACTTATTCAGTTCCTTACCAGACCAGACAACAACATAGAATATTGTAAATTGACCGGCTTGATTCCTATCAAGACTGCAGTTGGAGATGATCCTCTCTATGGCCCGAATGGTCCCTATGCAGCATTCGTACAACAGCTCAATGATCCTGACATGGTAGTTCCTGTTGCATACGGTCCTTTCAACTACACTGACATGCACCAGGGAATGATGCATGAAGAAATGCAGAAATACATGCTGGGCAAGCAGGATGCAAAAACTTCGTTGATGAATGTCATCAATGAACTCGAGTCCAGAATGATGTCGTATCTTGCTGAGAACCCAGGCTCAACAGTCGAAGAGCCAAAGGGATTAATGTAAATGATTGATGTTGTGGTACTGCGTAAATCGCAGTACCACATATAGTACGAAAGGAAAAGATTATGGGTATACTTGTTCTCTATTTGGTGATTGTTGCAGCCCTTTGTGCTTTGGGATTTGCATGGATGAGAAGACATGCAAAAACTCATGCAGGCGCATGGAACACTCTTGTAATGAAAAGGAAATCTGAACCATACCTGTTTCTGCTTCCTACCTTGCTTCCTTTGATTCTGATGTTTGGTTATCCGCTAATAAACAGTTTCATCATGGCATTTCAGAGTTATAAACTCTCTGCCCCGACTAAGATTCATTTCAATGGAATGGAAAACTTTCAGAAGCTATTTTCAGAAAGTGATATTTGGTTGATCATCCGGAATTCATTTATGTATGTCATTATCTCGGTTGGTGGCCAATTCCTTCTGGGTCTCACGCTTGCAATGGCTTTGAACAAACAATTTCCTTTTAGGGGCTTATATCAGGCTATTATCTTTCTCCCATGGTCATTCTCGGCATTTGTCATTGGCTTGATGCACAGATGGTCTTTCAACGGCGAATATGGTGTAGTGAATGATTTATTGTTAAAATTGCATCTTATTTCGGAGAAAATTGCATGGTTGGGAACTCCTGGATTTTCCTTGGCTGTAGTTATCATTGCGATGATATGGAT
>QJZS01000114.1 GCA_003247345.1 Spirochaetales bacterium | reverse complement strand
TGCCATGGATAAGAATAAAGACGGCGTATTGCAGTATGTCATGCTCAAGGGCGAGCCTGGACACCAGGATGCAGAACTTCGCACCGAATATTCTATCAAGGCATTGCAGGACGCAGGTATCAAGGTTGAGAAACTTGCTGAAGATACCGGCATGTGGGATCGTGTAAAGGGCCAGGAAAAGATGGCTGCTTTCATTGCCAGCCAGGGCGACAAGATCGAAGCTGTATTCGCAAACAATGACGATATGGCTCTTGGTGCAATCGAAGCTCTTAAGGCAGCTGGTTACTTCAAAGACGGCAAATTCATGCCAGTCGTAGGTGTTGATGCAACAGCTCCTGCTTTGCAGGCTCTTGAGGAAGGAACCCTTCTGGGTACCGTTCTTAACGATGCAGTCAACCAAGGTCGTGCCACCTTCCAGCTCTCCTATGAGCTTGCAATGGGAAAGACTCCTACCAGTGATTCTATTGGATACACCATCACCGATAGCAAGTATGTTTGGGTTCCTTACCAGAAGGTTACAAAAGAGAATTATCAGCAGTTCAAGTAGGTGCTGAGATGTAGCAAGTACCCTCCGGGTTGCAAATCGATCCGGAGGGTTTTTTAGATGAACGACTACAATCCCGACACTTGTCGGGTAGGCGAGGAAAGTCATGTACGTACTAGAAATGAACCATGTTTCCAAATCATTTCCCGGCGTCAAAGCTTTGGACGATGTTACCTTGAAGGTAAAACCTGGAACTGTACATGCCCTGATGGGTGAGAACGGTGCAGGTAAGTCGACATTGATGAAGTGCCTCTTCGGATTATATTCCATGGATGAAGGGGAAATTCGTTTTAACGAAGAGCCGGTAAAAATTGATAATGTAAAGGAAGCACTTTCTTTGGGAATTTCCATGATTCACCAAGAACTCCACCTGATCCCGTATCGGTCGGTAATGGAGAATATTTGGCTGGGAAGATTTCCGAGAAGGGGAGGTTCCAAGAGTCCGGTGGTTGACCACCAGGCAATGTTTGATAAGACAGATGTGCTGCTGAAGGAATTGAACCTGACCAGCATTTCTCCGACTGATTTGCTCAGGACCCTCTCGGTTTCCAAAGCTCAGAGTGTAGAAATTGCAAAAGCAGTCTCCTATGATGCGAAAATCATTATTATGGATGAACCTAGCTCTAGTTTGACGGAAAATGAGGTAGAACACTTGTTTGCCATCATTCGGTCCTTACGAGAGAGAGGGGTCGCTATCATCTATATTTCCCATAAAATGGAAGAAATTCTGAAGATCTCCGATGAAGTCACCATCATGCGTGACGGTCATTATGTCGGTACTTGGGCTGCAAGCGAACTGACCACTGGGATGATCATCAAAAAAATGGTAGGTAGGGATCTTACCCACCGCTTCCCTGCAGGAGAGAGCCATATTTCCGGAGAATTGCTCCGAGTGGAAAATTATACATCTCCCAATCCACGTAGCTTCAAGGATGTATCGCTTACGCTTCATAAAGGCGAGATCCTTGGTATTGGCGGTTTGGTCGGTGCACAGCGAACTGAAGTTATGGAAGCAGTATTTGGATTGCGACTTCATAGCGAAGGCAAACTGTATGTAAATGGGGCTGAAGTTTCCTGTAACAGTGCCTATGATGCCAAGAAATTAGGAATGGCTTTGCTGACCGAGGAGCGAAGAGCTACGGGAATTTTTCCAGTTCTTTCGGTGCAGGAGAATTTGGTTATTGCAAATATCCGTGCCTATAAGAATAAAAGCGGCCTGCTCAACAGTGCAAAGATGAGTGCTGCTACTAAGAAAAGCATCAAGGATTTGGATATCAAGACCCCTTCTGCAAAGACCCTGATCAAGAGCCTCTCTGGAGGCAATCAACAGAAAGTCTTGTTTGCACGATGGCTTCTGACAGTGCCTGATATTCTCATTCTTGATGAACCGACACGTGGTATTGATGTCGGAGCCAAATATGAGATTTATGTCATCATGCGGGAACTCGCAGCACAGGGCAAAGGCGTGATCATGATCAGTAGTGAGATGCCTGAGCTCTTGGGGATGACCGATCGGGTGGTGGTCATGAGTGAAGGAAGAGTCGCCGGTACGGTGAATAGCAAAGAAACAGACCAGGAACAGGTAATGGAACTGGCGACAAAATATGTCGGGTAGGAAGGTGAATTAAATGCAAATACAAGCAGTAGGTAATTTCCTCTTAGGTAAAAGAAGTTTGAAAGAGTTTGTTATGGACAAGGCCATCTTCCTCGTCCTGTTGTTATTGGTCATTGTCATTGCAATCATAAATCCTCGTATCCTGCGTATACAGGTGCTCAGGGATATCCTGATGATGAGTTCCACAAAGATCATTATGGCTTTGGGTATGATGTTCGTAATCCTTACCGGTGGCGTTGACCTTGGTGGTGGGCGTATGGTCGGTATGGCTGCGGTCATTTCTGCTTCTATGCTTCAGACTGCTGAGTATGTCAGGCGTTTCTATCCTGACCTTGGGCAGATTCCATTGATCATCCCAATTTTGTTGGCTGTGATCGTAGGAACCTTGTTCGGTATGGTCAATGGTATGGTTGTAGCAAAATTTAAGGTGCCAGCATTCATCGCCACCCTTTCTTCCATGTTGATCATATATGGTATCAACTCGATTTATTTCAACCTGCCTCCCAACAACAGTCAGCCTATCGGAGGACTAAGAGCTGATTTCACCTTCCTTGGATCAGGATTCATTGGATTTCTGCCAGTAATTGTAGTGTTTGCAGCCGTTGTTTCGATAATTGTTTGGTTTGTGCTGAACAAGACGGTATTTGGAAAGAACGTCTATGCCGTTGGAGGAAACCCGGAAGCAGCAGCTGTGTCTGGTATCAATATCACCAGAACTTTGGTAGGATTGTTCGGGCTCTGTGGATTTTTGATTTCTCTTTCCGGTGTTCTGGAAGCAGCCAGAACAGGAGGAGCCACAAATAACTATGGAAACGGGTATGAGTTGGATGCCATTGCATCGTGTGTTGTCGGTGGTGTTTCGACCACCGGAGGTGTCGGAACGGTAAGTGGTGTTATAGCCGGTGTTATTATCTTTAGTTTTATCAACTACGGACTGACCTTCGTTGGAGTGAATCCGTATTGGCAGAACATTATCAAAGGTCTGATCATCGTTGCGGCAGTATCTTTCGATATTCGAAAATACGTACAGAAGAAATAGTTTACATTATGTTTCAGATTTGGAGGCAGAGTTTTTCTCTGCCTCTTTTCTTTTTATTGCACGGTTTGGAATAGGATATGTTGGTGTTCTTCACTGAACATTGATTTCTTTGTAACCAAGGCGTAATCAACAAGCTTCGTAGCAGGCTTATTTCCATTGAGGAGATCGACAGCTGCCAATACACTTCGGTACCCTAAATTGAAGGCATTTACGACTACCAGAGCATCAATTACCCCCTCCTCGAGCAACTGGATTTCGTATTGGGTATTCCCGAATGCAATAAAATGAATTGGACTATTGTTACCCAATGCGTTTGCAACACCATGTGCAGTGTATTCCTCCAGCGCAAAGACTACATTGAGGGAAGGTTCCGTCTTTAATGCATTGACGGTAATATCTTGGGCTATACCCTCGTCTGAGAAACTGAATGTTGCTTCCTTGATGTCCGCAGATGGGTGCGTGGAGAATTGTTGTTTCAAGGATTCGATAAGGGTGTTCATGCTTGTACTGTTGGGAAGTGAACCAAGAATCAACGCATTGACAGGTTGCCCCTCGGGGAAAAGGGAAAAAGCGTAATCAGCCATGTCCTTGCCTATGGTTTGATAATCGGCTGTTATAAGAAAATCCTCATCCGAGGTCCTTAGTTGGGTATCGGCAAGAACCACCTTGATCCCTTTCATCCGAGCGACATCTACTATCTGCTGCAGGCGAACCTCATGGCTTGGGGAGAGAATGATTGCATCAAAATCTTGGTCTATGGCATTTTGAACACATTCAATTTGACCTTCGTAGTCGGATTCATTGGTAGGGGCTAGGAATTCCAATACAGCCCCAGTAGCAAGGCGGGCACTCCGAGCTCCGTTTTTCAACGAACCCCAAAATTCACCTCCTTGCATCATGGTTATGACTGCAATGCGGTAAGGGGTTTCATTTTCCTGGGATTTACGTGAACAACTGGAAAATAATAAAGGAAACAACAATAATAGTGGAATTATTCTCCTCATGAGTGGACCACCTTGATGGGTTGGATAGGCATCTGTTCAGGTATAACCAATCGAACCAAGGTCCCTTCATCCAATTCGCTTGATATTTCCAGACCATAGTCTGAACCATAGTAGAGCTGTATGCGTTGATGCACGTTGCGAACCCCTATGCCTGTCCCGTTCTTATGTGAGGGGCTCGCCATACTCAGGATGGTATTCAATTGTTTTTCATCCATCCCAACTCCATTATCCTTGATTTCAATGACCACGGCAGCAGGCTTCCGTCTGAAGACCTTTATATCGATATGGCCCATCTCTTGCAGATATTTGATTCCATGATAGATGGCGTTTTCGACGATTGGTTGGATAATCAACTTGATGGTGGGAAGATTGTCCATACCTTCTTCCATCTCGATGGAGAACTCAAATTTATCACGGTATCGCATTTGCTGGATGATGAGGTAGTTGCGTACATGTTCCAGTTCTTCCGATAGGGTGATGATATCCCGTCCCTTGCTGATCGAAACACGGAACAGCTTTGCTAGGGAAGTGACCATCGTGATGACACCGGCCGTATCATTCTGTTCTGCCATCCATACAACGGAATCGAGGGTATTGTATAGGAAATGAGGATTGATCTTTGCCTGCAAGGCATCAAGTTCAAATTTACGTTTCATTTCTTGACTCTTGACGATATCATCCATCAGCTGACGGATTCGTTTGACCATCACAGCAAACGTTTGGGAGAGGGCAGCTACCTCTAGATTGCCTCCGACAGTCGGAGGTGCAGAGAAATCACCTCTTTCAACGCTATTCATCAATCGTTCCAACTGTTTGATTGGTCGGCTGATATAGGCGGAAACCGAGCGGGCAATAATGATAGTAGTGATGATACAGAACGCCAAGACGAGTAACATGACAGCAGTATATTGATTCAATCCCGCCATCAATTCATCCATGTAGGCTACTCCGACAATCCTCCAGCGCGCATTGTTGACTGTATCGATGATTACCAATCTCTCCCTGCCTTCAAAGGTATTGGTGAAGGTACCGAAGATATGATCTTGCACGGAATCCAAGTCCTCGTTGAATAAGCCGGAGTTGATCAATTGTTGGAAAGGGTGATACACAATCTTTCCATTGTTGTCGATGAAATAAACATACCCGGAGCTTCCAAGCTTTGCGCTCTGGCATAGCTCGCTTACCGCCCAGAAATTCATATCAATGAGGAGCAACCCTTGCTCCAAATCCCCATTGGGATTCATATAATTGATTTGCTGGCTGTAGGTGATGACCCATGGGTAACTGGATGCAAAGAGTTGTTGTACATGAGGCCCGGTAAAGTAGAAATTTCCTTCACCGCCCAAAGCACGGGAGAACCACATTTGTTCGGTTATTTCTGAAGCTTGGCGGAAGGGAGCCTCACTGGTTGAAAGCAGTTTGTTTCCTTCGAGGTCAAATAAGACCAGACAGACGATGTCTTGGCGGCTGTCAACGATAGCGCGCAGCCTATCTTCTATATCGGAACTTTTCATCGTGGTGGTCTGTTTTGCAAGGTCTCTCGCGTACGTAGCGATGGTGAGGATGTCGTTTGTATAGTAACTGAGGTTTGCATTGACCTGACGTACTATTTCTCGGGTTGAGACGGTGGCATTTTCTCTGATACTTGAACGGAATTGGCTAAATAAGATTGCTGAAACGAGCAACGTAAAGGAGATTGAAACCACTGCGATGGCAAAGGTGAGGAGGGTCATAATGGAGTATGGGCGTTGAATATTCTTCATCTATGGGCCTGTCTATACTGGCTGGGTGACACTCCTTCGTAACGTTTGAAGCAGAAGCTGAAATAGTTGGGTTCTGAGAATCCAACAGACTGGGCAATTTCGTACGTTTTTCCTTCAGTCTTGATCAGAAGTTCTTTTGCGCGATCCAACCTCATACCAGTCAAATGTTGGACGAAACTTTTCCCTACTTCTTTCTTGAACGTAGAGCTGAAGTATGAGGGACTCACTCCAATCATCTCGCAAATCTGCTCCAGTCCAAAACCGGGTTCCGTAAAGTGTTTGGCGATCAGAGCTTGAGCCTTGGTGATGAATTGGATATGTGAGTTTTCCCGTTGCCCTGCAATCATTTCCCTTAGTTCAAGGCAGACGCGAGTAAACCAACGTCTTGCTTTGCTGAGGGTGGTCAAAGAAGAGAGTTCTGAAAATAAGCTCCTGCCATCTTCCTCTGTAAGGGTAAAAAGCGTATGGCCATAGCTATGCGCCAGATCATGGAGAGAAAAAGCCAGTTCGAATACCAGTTCTTGGATTTGCATCAGACTCAGCGAAGCCAAAACTTCACCGAACAACGAAGCGACTGATTCGCTTACCTGCTGTTCATTGCCCATCTTTACTGCCAATAGGATATTTGCTTTTAATTCCTCTACGGCCCCTTGTTGTTCCTGCCCTGGTTCTGCTTCCAAATCCCTGATGAACAGCAACGGTTGGTCAGGATAGCTTGAACTATAATTCAATGCTCTCAATGCTTGGCGATAGGACTGTGTGATCGCCGATGGTAAGTGGACTTGGTTGCCAATACCTATGATGACATTGAAATTGTATTTTTTCAGATACGCATGTAATTGTTCAGCTTTTCTATATGTTTGCTTTCGGAATACAAAATCATAGTGGGACTGTCCGTGGCTGTGTGCACTGAAGATAACAACGATTTGATTTTCAAACTGGAAAACCAAGGTTCCACTTTCATCCTTACAGACGTCTTCTGCCACTTCCAGCATTGCCAAAGCCTGCAACGGATCGTTCTGAATCCGTTCGGTTTCTACGAGGGCAACCATGAACTCATCTTTATCCAAGTCATAACCATACTCTTTGGCTTTGGCGATGAGGTTTCCGTCCAACAACGGATGTGAGGTAGTTAAGAGAGACACGAGGAATTTTTCTCTGATAAGAGGAAGCGCTTGCTTGTAGGCTTGTTTTAATCGTGCTTGGTCTTGTGTTCGTTTTATCTCTTGATCCAAACGATTGCTTAAACGTTCAAGAAGCTGGCATAAATCATCAACAGATACAGGTTTTAGGACATATTCAGTGACATCATAATGCATTGCTTGTTGGGCATAGGTGAATTCGTCATACCCACTGAGAATGACAAGGGTAATTGCCGGATGGGCGAGTCGGATTTGCTGAATCAATTCAATCCCATCCAGATAGGGCATCCTGATATCGGTAATGACGACATCAGGTTGCAATTCCTCGACCAGTTCCAAGGCTTCTATACCGTTACCGGCTTCTCCGACGACGGTAAAGTTATACTGTTCCCAAGGTGTTCTGCTGCGTATACCTTCTCTGACAGCTGATTCGTCATCCACCAACAATATTGAATATGGCATACCTTATGGTAGAGGCAAAACTTCTCTTAAGCAAGAAAATTAGCCTTTCTTCCACGTTTCAAACATCACTTTGGCAGAGCGATTCATCTCCTCCATAAAGGCGCTTGAATGCTTTCTAAGATAGTAGTAATCAGCAAGAGTTCCTGTATTTTCGTAAGGCAGTGACTTTGTTGCTCGCCTCTGCTCTTCATGCAATGCATATGCTATTTTCATCTCTTCGAGATGAGGTTCCTGATACCCGTCTTTCATGAAAATACTTTCATCGGGGCAACGTGGGGTAAGTTTTACAGGTCCCTTGCCCTTCGGGTAGCCAAAGATCAGCATGCAGGCTGGGATTGTATATTGTTTCAGGCCGAACATATCGCGAATGATTTCGAAATTCTCAATGATATCTCCAATGTAACAGGAGCCTATCCCCAGTGCCTCTGCAGCAACTACCGCATTCTGTGCAGCGATGATCGCATCCTGCAAACAAAGGTGCATATCTCCAAGCCCAGGTTCCCTGAAAGGTGTTTGGGATCTCTGGACCGCGCCGCTTTCCTGGAAATAATTTACCCATTTCTGCATATCAGCGAGAAAAATCCAGACCACGGGGGCTTTGCCGATCATCGGTTGATTATCACAAAGTTTCGCAAGCGTATCTTTCTTTTCTTGGTCCTGTACCTCAATGATAGAATAAAGGGCCATGTTTCCTGCTGTAGGTGCGCGTAGTGTTGCTTCCTTCAGTAGAGAAAGAGCTTCTTTTTCGATATCTCGTTCTTCGAAAGAACGAACCGAACGACGGGTGTTCAATAATTCTAATGTTTCATGCATGTCTGGATTATATGCATTATATATTCATTGTTCTAGAGAACATATACAAATGGCTTGTAATCGGATATTCTACAAACTATGAAAAGCGTCAGGGCATATCGCTACCGTTGGTTTATACTCCTATCCCTCGTTCTTCTTATCCTCTCTGTGGAGATTCATTGGCTGAATCTATCCCCTGTAGGTAGAGTTGCCAACGACTTTTATGTAGGACATGGATTTCAGCGACTTATGAATCCAGTTGATCTCATGTCTTTGACGTATCTGGTAGTTTTTGTCTTCGCAAGTATCCCTTCAACGTATGTTCTTCATAAATTGGGGATTCGATGGGCAATTTGGATAGCCAGTATATTGGTAGTCATTGGTTCTGTAACCAAATTGGTATATGTCTCCCATTTCAATCTTGTACTGGTAGGCCAGTTTTTTCTTGCATTAGCTCAAGCCCTTGTTCTTACCAGTATTACTGAAATCATCAGTAGATGGTTCCCCATTCGTGAACGTGGTATGGCGGTCGGTCTTACCAGTGCAAGTCTCTATTTTTCCCTTGGTGTGGTGATGGTCCTTTCTCCCTTGATGGTTGTTACAAAGGCAAACGACCCTGCATGGGGAAGTGGATTTGAGAATATGATGCGATTCTATGGGATTCTCAGCAGCCTTCTTGCGTTTGTGGCAGCCCTCTTGATTCGTGAAAATCCGCCGACCCCCTCATCTTCCATCCCTGAGAATCCAAAAGAAGACTACAAGACTTCTTTTAAAACGCTGAATGCAAAAGCATCACTCACAGGCCTTGTGGCAATTTTTTCCATAGGGTGGGGAGTTTTGATGACGCTCTTTATAAAAATCGATGAAATAAGCGAATATCTTGGATTTGCTGATTCCAATGGATTTTTGGGTATAGCAATGTTGGCAGGTGGTATGGTCGGAGCAATAATTTTACCTGCACTTTCCGATCGATTCAGAAGACGCAAACTATTTTTTATGTTTTGTAATGTTTGCTCCGTTCCTGGAATTTTGTTATTGGTTTTTTGCCAGCAGATTGGTTCGGTCATCTTAAATGGTGAAGCAATTGCACTGATAGGTTCGTCGATTGTGGGACTTTCCCTGCTTGCTTCGATTCCAATTGGGACACAATATGCAGCAGAATTGGGCCAAGGGGTGAGTGAGGAAGTCATTCAAGGGATGTTGCTCTTATTCAGCCAATGTGCTTGTATTATCATCCTTTCTATCAGTGTGATACTTGTCCAAAAGTATTCGACGCTAATGTTAATCATCCTCGGTGTTCTATTGGCGGGAGGAATGATTGGAAGCGTGTTCTTAAAAGAAAGCAATATGATCGTCACAGAGGAAGAACGCCTCAAAGAGGCGATCAACCAAGAGATTGTGCATTTGCAGTAATTTTATTTTTGTGGCTTCATCTCTTCAGTAAAAGTATTGAAGGAATGGAATTTTTCCAGTGGAAGACGGACTCTTTCCGATTTTTCGCTGGCAAGATGTTTTTCGCTCAAACCTGAATCATCTCCAGGATAGCCGAGTACCAAGAGAACCATCAAAGAATCTTCTGAGGCGATATGCATTACCTTTTTGGCTTCATCTGCATTGAAACCTGCAATCGGGTGAACATATAACCCTTCAGAAATTGCCTGTATCTGATAGGCCATGGTAGCCATTCCCAATTCGAACGGCGCATACTCTCGATTTCCTAGGGTCATTCCCCATGCATTGTTGGTAACAACCCCGACAATCGCGGGAGATTTCTTGGCCCAGTAATTTCCGGGGGACAAGGTTTCTTTTAGATCTCCAAGGACCTTTGGGTCGGTAACTGTAACATATCTCCAAGGTTGATTATTCATGGAGGAGGGAGCTGTCGAAGCTGCCATGGCAAGCCTGACCAGTATTTCATTGTCTATTGTTTTCGTGTCGAGGGCACGATTTGCTTTTCTCTTATTGATTGCGTCCATGAGTTCCATAGATTTCTCCTGTATGAAAACAAATGTACTAAGATTTATCGCTGCCGGGTAGGGCTCCGATGAGTTCTTTTGCTTGTTTGCCTGTCAAATGTTCAATTTCTATTGCAATGATGACTGCTCTGTTGCAATTTAAGGCGGCCTCCATGCGTTCTTTGTCTGGACGATCGGCACAATATTTATCATTTAAGGCAAGAAATGCTTTTTTATGTTCTTCTCCCGTTGCCAATGAGGCTCTGCCGAAGGCAATGACACTGGTAAAAACGGTAGTGTATTTCTCGCTCACAACCGTATCGTTTCCTACAACGGTAAATGACACCTTATTGTGTTTTGAAATAGATGCGAGCTTGTGGCCTTCTTTTGCACTGTGCATATACAACTTTCCCTCAAAATAGACATAGTTGAGGGGAACGGCATAGGGATAGTCATCATCACCAAGACAAGCGAGAACTCCATAGGAGCCTTGGTCCAGTATCATTTGAGATTGCTCGGAAGTGAGCGCTTGGTTGATTCTTCTCATTGGTCTGATCATATATCTGTTTCCTTAGGGTACAAAAAACGGGGAAGGTAAAACCATCCCCGTTCTTAGTGATTTGCGACCTTAGTCGCGTGGTGAAAAGTCAGTTTTAGGAGCTCCGCAGAGAGGGCAAACCCAATCTTCGGGAAGATCTTCAAAAGCTGTTCCGGGCTCGATTCCGTTATCGGGATCACCTACTGTGGGGTCGTATACATACCCGCAAAGATCGCATTCATACTCTTTCATCGTTGTTTCCTCCTGCTACATAGCATATCGACATTCGTGCCGAGGGGCAAGAATATTATTACTGATACAGCGCCAAGATTTTATTCAGCATTTTGCAGAATTTTTTTCTGAAACTGTCAGGTCCCAATATCTCAACCGAGTCACCACATTGGATGATTCTCAGATAGAGCTCAATAGAATTCTCAACATCCATATTACAGATCAAAGTTCCGTCACTCTGCTTTTCAAAAATAGGTGAGCCATGTACTACGGAATGGAATACATTCATTGCAGAGCGTTCCTTGAGCTTAAGGCTCAATGGTACCATGTCAATGGCTTCGTACCGTTCTTCGCGGTCAGGAAATTTGAAAGGCTTGAGGTTGTCAGGGATCGTATAGGTTTCATCAAGGATGATGGCACTGGTGATCGTGCTGATGTCGATGGTGATGATTTCTGTGGTATGCCTCAATCTTCCCGTTACACTGATAGGATGACGTGAACTTTCTTCCTCACGGAATCCGATGAAGTAGGGGGCAAGCTCAGTTTCGATGGAATCAAAACCCTTGAGACTCTGAACAATACGTACAATTCTTCCTGATACCCAAGAATCTATCAAAACTTCAAGGATTGAATTGAATTTGCTGCTTTCCTTTTTCTCTTGGATCTTTTTATCAATTTGTTCTGCCAGACTTACCACATTCTCACTGATCTTTGGGGCGTAGGAACGCATGTTCATGGCAATCTTTCTGAGTCCTGATGCCAAGTGGGGATTCTGGAATTCTGTACTGGTTGCGAGCATCTCTGCAGATAAGTTGAAAGCCAGGCTCTCGTAAACACTGAGGGCGATGTTTTCGTCCTCTTCACGGTCTTTGATTTTGATGAGGTTGTTTTCCTCATATATGTCGATGTATTGTTTCAAATCATCAACATAACGGCTGATTGTAGATCGGTGGACTCCTAGTCGCCTTGCAATCTCCGCTCTCCTCAACCCCTCGGGGTGAGAGTGAAGTAGCAACTCAAGTTGTGCAACACGTTCTCCCTTCATTCCTCATATTCCTCTCATCTGCACCATTTTGCAACAAAATACAAGTCAGTATAGCATGAAAAGGGTATCTTACAAGCCAAATTCGCACAAATTGAAGGATTCTTGCAACAGATAGGTGAGTTGTCGAGTATTGAAACGCGTGATAGGATATGCGTCAGGAGCGATTACTATGGAAGAACGTCTGACAAAGCTTGAAATGAAACTGGCGTATGCTGAAGAAACAATAGTGACTCTGAATTCGGTAGTGACTGAGCAAGCCAAAGAGATTGGACTTCTCACCAGCCGACTAGAGCTCTTGGAAAAACGACTTGTTGATTTGAGTGATGAAGTAGGAGGTGGCCCCGCCATTGCTGACAGAAGGCCACCCCATTATTAGAAATTAGATAAAGAGATTAACTTTGCTATCTGAGGCAGCTCCCATATAGGTTGCTACGCCTCCGATTTCAATACCATCGAGCAATTCGGTCTTGGTAATACCCATGATGTCCATCGACATCTGGCAAGCTACCATGCGAACTCCTGCATTCCTGGCTTCCTCAAACATTTTCTGAACTTGGTCCACATTCTTTTTCTTCATGCGGCCTTTCATCATGCTAGCCCCCATACCGCCCATATTCATGGATGAGAGCTTGAGCTCATCAAATCCCTTGGGAAGCATCATGCCGAACATTTTGCCCATGAAGTCTTTCTTGACCTTTGGAGCTTGTTTCTTTCTCAGGATGGAAAGACCCCAGAAGGTGAAGAACATAGTGACTTGCTTTCCGGAAGCTGCAGCTCCGTTAGCCAATACAAATGAAGCCAAAGCTTTGTCCAAATCGTTGGAGAAGACAACCATGGTCGCTCCATTGTCAGGAGCACAGATTGCCGGTTTTTCCCCAGCAGAGTCCGGCATGGAACAAACTGCAGGATTTCCCTTCTCGATGACTGCCTCGATGATACCTTCGGCGGTATTCACTGATACCAAGTCATTGCCGGTGAGTTTGCACCATGCATCAACATCGACGCTGAATCCGGGATCAGAAGCTCTTACGATGATGCGGTCGCCTTGTTCAAGGTTGTCGATCTCTTTCTTCAGGCGAATGATCGGTCCGGGGCATTGCAAACCACATGCATCGATTTTGAGAATCTTGTTCTCGGTACGCTTACGGAAAGAACCATCCTCATTGAGGTAATCGATCGTTGCACTGTCCTTTTTGATGGTGACAACTTCTCGGTTCTTAAGCAATTCACGTTCACGAATTGCATGATCATAGGTCTTGAAACCACCGGTGAGGTTCTTAACGTTGGTATACCCATTCTGCCTGAGGATGCGTTCAGCAAGGTAGCCACGCAATCCGATAGCACAGTTGACGATGATTTCCTTATCCTTGGGTACTTCTGCGAGATGGTAGCGAAGTTGGGTATGTGCAATATTCACAGCACCTTCGATTGCTCCCAGCTCAAATTCTTCAGCACTTCGGACGTCAAGCATGAATGCACCGTTCTTGCGTGCTTCTTCAGCTTCATCCCAAGCGATTGTGTCACTCATGCCTTCCAATACATTGACGGCGATGAAACCGACCATGTTTACGGGGTCTTTTGCACTGGAGAATGGTGGAGCATAAGCTTGTTCAAACTCGGCAAGATCATACACACTGCCTTCCTTACCGATGAATGCCGAAATAACGTCTATGCGTTTGTCGACGCCACCATAGCCAACTGCTTGGCCACCCCAAATCTTTCCGGTTGTAGGTTCATATAGGACCTTAAGGGTAAGTTGTCTTACATTGGGATAATAACCTGCATGGTTACCGATATGGGTAACGGCACTGCGGAAGGGTAGTCCAGCAGCTTTCAAACCTTTCTTTGTCAAACCGGTTGATGCTACGGTTATATCGAAAATCTTGGCAATACTGGTTCCGATAATTCCACCATAAGGCTTCTTGTTTCCGTCGATAACATTATCTGCACAAATACGGGCTTGCTTGTTTGCAGGTCCTGCCAAGGGGATGGTTACCTCCATCTTGGACAGTGGGCTTTGAAATACAATGGCATCACCGACTGCTTTGATATTCTCATCATTCGTTGAGAAATACTTATCAACAATGATAGCTCCGTTCTTAGCCAATTTGATACCGGAATCTTTCAGGAAAGCAGTGTCAGGACGAACACCGATGGAAAGGATGACCAAGTCAGCATCGATAAGGGTGCCAGAGGCTAGGCGCACGGTTACCAGGCTGTCGTGGTGCTCAAAGGCTGCTACTCCGTCTTTCAGGAAAAGACCGACACCCTTAGCTCTGAGGTGTTGTTGTACTTCAGCTGCCAAATCATAGTCGATGATATTCATGACCTGCTCGAGAGCTTCGACGACTGATACCTGCAATCCTCTTTCTTTGAGGTTCTCGGCCATTTCCAAGCCGATGAAGCCTCCGCCGACAACTACTGCACGTTTTGTCGTGGGGCTGTCTACTTTCTCTTTGATTGTGTCGATATCAGCTACCGAGCGAAGTGAAAGGATGGCTGGGTGATCGATACCTGGAATGGGAGGTCGCATTGGACTTGCACCAGGAGAAAGGATAAGTGCGTCATAGCGTTCGTCATACTCAGTATTGTTTTTCAAATCACGAACATGAACCGATTTTGCTTCACGGTTGATAGAGACGACTTCGCTCTGGATTCTTGCCTCTACGTTCAATGATTCCTTGAATCTCTCAGGGGTCATGACGAACAAGCGTGAACGATCGGTGATTACGTTGCCCGCATAATAGGGGAGTCCACAGTTTGCATAACTGATGTATTCTCCACGTTCGAACATGATGATTTCTGCTTCTTCATCTCTTCGTCTGAGTCGGGCTGCAGTACCTGCACCTCCTGCGACTCCTCCAATGATGAGATATTTCTTAGCCATTAAAGTCCTCCTAATTGATGGGTTGGGTAAATTGAAGTTCTTCCGGAAGATTAAGCTCGGAACAACTATAGGTTTTTACTACTTCGCTGCCTTTCACTGTCAATGCGACGGTAAGGCTTCTTCTGTCCATGATACTCAGGGTTCTTTCAACAAGATTTCGACTTTCCAAGCTGTCTAGGACTCTTGTTAGTCTGGAGGGAGATAGTTCCAGTTCTTTTGCCAAGGCACTGGGTTCTCCAATTCCTTTGTTTACGGCACAAAGCAATAAGGCATCATTGAATGATAAGCCAGTCTCAGCTTTCAGCTGATCCTCAAAATTGCGTAGAGATGTTTGTAATTTGCGGATTGCACAAAGATCGATCATGCAAACCTCCATGTAATTAATGTCAGCAACTATTGCCATGGACAAATATAAGCTCTCAAAGTCCTCTTGGTCAATATGTAGATAAAAAAAGATTTAATTATTCTTGGGCTTGAAGCAAACCTGCAAAAAAAGCCCCAGTATAGTACAGAAACATATACTCTATTAGAAATATATTAATAAACCGTTTTAATAGGATATTATTTTGTAATGTAACTAAATAGTGCTATTGTAAATCGATAAATTTATATAAGACAATGGTATAGTATTTTGTATATTGACAATTTAGGACTTTACAGCTTATGCTGATAGTCAGGAAGGGATATGATAGAGGGAAAGATAGAAGTTTAGCTGAATGGGAAGATGCTCTTCACTCCCACCGTTGTTTTTCTACTAGATCATGCATCAGAATGGGTGTTTTTCTCTTTCGTTGTTGTATTGGATTTGCTTCTTAGTTCTACTTGTAATAACCTAACAACACGAATCCCGCGGGCCAGTGATATTTCCCAATCACTGGTCCCTTTTTTTGTGTATCTTTCATTCTTAAAAGTCCATTCTTGATCAGCACTATACATTTCGCTGATAGCTACTTTTCAATAAATATGGTCTATAAGTAATTAAAAAATACGAAAAGTATATAAGTTTTAGGAAAATTTGTAAAAACTTTTTGTTGACAGATTCCGAAAACAGCCTGTAGTATACTAGTATGCCAAATGAAAAATACTGTTGGCATGGAGGATTCTAATGAAGAAAACACGAATGTTTTTAACTGTTCTAGTAATGATGATCGTGCTGAGCGCTTCTGTATTTGCACAGGGTGGTTCAGAAAAGGGTGATAAAGTATACACCCTTAAGCTTTCTACTCAGCTTGCTGAAACTTCCCCGATGGTTGAAGGTTTCAAGGACTTGGCTGCAAAAGTTGCCACTCGTACCAACGGCAGATTGAAGATTGAAATTTATCCTTCCGCACAGCTTGGCAGCGATGAAGATGTCATCGAACAGGCATTGCAGGGTGTAAACGTTGCAGTTGTTACCGATGCAGGGCGTATGGGTAACTATGTAAATGACATTGCAATCATCGGTATGGCATATTTTGCAAATAACTATGATGAAGTACTTGCAGTTACCGAAAGCCCTAAATTTGCAGAATGGAATAAAGAACTGGTAGATGAGAATGGAATTCGTATCCTTTCCTTCAACTGGTTTGATGGTGCAAGAAGTTTCTTCTTGAACAAGCCTGCTTATACTCCTGCTGATTTGAAAGGATTGCGCATTCGTACTCCAGGTGCTCCAGCCTGGGCAGAAAGTGTAGCAGCTCTTGGTGGTACTCCTGTAGCAATGCCTTGGGGTGATACCTACTCCGGTATCCAGTCAAAAGCAGTTGATGGATGTGAAGTACAGCTCACTGCAGCTCTTGGTTCAAGAATCTATGAAGTTCTGCATTATATGATCCGTACCGAACACTTCCAGTTGATCAACGGTTTGATCGTTGGTGAGAAATGGTTCCAGACTCTTCCTGAAGATTTGCAAACCATTCTGCTTGAGGAAACCAAGGCAGCCGGCGAACGCAATGCTCAGTATGTACAGTCCAAGATTGCCGAAACTGAAAAGCAACTCGTAAGTTATGGTATCGAGATCATCGAACCCGATGTAGCTGCATTCGTAAAGGCTAGTGATGCTGCATATGAGAAACTTGGTTTTACTGATTTGAGAAAAGAAATCTACGCACAGATTGGTAAATGACAATAGGGGGTAGTTACCCCCACAAATCAAGGTGGGATAGCCGGGAAGTCCAGTGCTATCCCACACTTATGTTTTACGTAAGGGAGATTCATATATGAATATCTTACAGAAAGGGTATAAGAAGTTTTGTCAATTCGAAGAATTCGTGGCAAATCTTTTATTGGTTGCAATCACCGTATTGGTTTTTGCCTCTGCGATTGCACGTACGGTAGGACATCCTTTGAACTGGGCAGTTGACATCTCCCTGTTATTATTTGCATGGCAAGTTTTCATTGGCGGAGATATCGCAGTACGTAATACCGATCTAATTGGTGTTGAGTTGATTGCAAATAAATTTCCTGGGAAAGTACAAAAAGCACTGAAATTGGTGTTCTTTGTTATGATTATCATTTTCCTTGCCGTCTTGGTGTACTTCGGTATTCCTTTATTGATCCAGAACTGGAAACGTTTGTTCCAGGTTCTACCGATCAGTTATTCTTGGGCAACAATGAGTGTTCCTGTCGGAGCATTCTTAATGATTATTTCAGCAGGTATTCGACTTTCTGAAATTATAAAGAAACCAGCTTCAGCTTGGGAACAAGGCCTGGGGGGTAAATAGTATGGGTGTAGCAGCTATCGTTTTTGCAGTTTTGTTATTGTTGGGTATGCCTGTTGCATTCGCTATTGGTATATCTGGTCTTTCATTTTTCATGGCCACAGATAGCCTTCCGTATACGATTGTTGTTCAGAAGGTTCTGGCAACAACCCAGTCTTTTACCATGTTGGCAATTCCCTTGTTCATCTTCGCAGGAAATTTGATGAACAATACCGGTATTACAAAGCGCTTGATGAAGCTTGCCGATGTTTTGACCGGTCATATGCATGGAAATATTGCACAGATCTCCTGTGTCCTTTCTACCTTGATGGGTGGTGTATCAGGTTCCGCTAATGCAGATGCTGCAATGGAATCACGAATTTTGGGTCCTGAAATGACGAAAAGAGGGTATTCCAAGGGATGGTCTGCTGCAATCAACGGTCTTTCCTCTCTTATCGTAGCAACGATTCCTCCTTCTATGGGTCTTATCATCTATGGTTCTGTCGGTGAGGTCTCTATCGGCCGTCTGTTTGCCGGTGGGCTTGTTCCAGGATTCTTGATGATGATTGCCTTGATGATTGCAGTTGATATTAGTGCAAGAAGGAAACAATATCTTCCGGACAAGAAAGAGCACGCATCATTCTCTGAGATCATCAAAGCATTGATAGATGGTATTTGGGCTTTGTTATTCCCTGTCCTTTTGATTGTATTTATTCGCTTTGGTATCATGACTCCTTCAGAGTCAGGAGCTTTTGCCGCAGTCTATGCAATCTTTGTAGGCAAGGTTATCTACAAAGAACTAACTTGGGATGTGTTCTATAAGACGTTGAAGGATAGTACCAAGGATATCGCTGTTGTTACTTTGATTCTTGCCATGAGCGGTGTATTTGGGTATGGAATCGTATATGATCGCGTACCTCAGGTAATTGCTTCGGGTTTGATGAGTATCACCAGCAACCCATTGCTGATGCTTCTGATCATTATCGCATTGTTGACTATCAGTGGTATGTTTGTAGAGACCACAGTTGTTGCTTTGCTGTTGACCCCTATTTTGTTGCCGGTGGTAACTTCCTTGGGTATTGATCCTGTCCACTTCGGTATCATCATGATGACCGTTACCACGATGGGTATCATGACGCCTCCTGTTGGTATTGCTCTTTATACGACATCTACCATCATGGAGTGTTCTCCTGAGGAGACTGCAAAGGAGTCCATGCCGTTCTTCATTGCTATTTTTGCAGTAGTTGCAATTATTACACTCTTCCCGCAGGTCAGTTTGTTCATTCCAAATTTGATATTTGGGCCTGCAATGTAAGACTTTGTGCATGGGGAATTTTCATTCCCCATGCAGTTATTTAATGAATTTATAGATAGACAATCATCTTCAAATGTACGTTTGTCTTAAGAAGATTAGATGTTAAAATATGCTCTTAGAGAAATTAGGAGAAAATCATGCATATAGAACCTCGGCAGGCAAAAGAAACAGCGCGCGAGTATGCTTTTCGTCAGCTGAAGGACAATATTATTTCACTTGATCTTGAACCAGGAAGTATGGTCAGCGAGAATGAGATAGCAGCTCAATTGGGTATTTCACGTACCCCTGTACGGGAAGCTTTGATTGAACTCAGCCGGGTGAACGTTGTAGAAATTCTACCCCAAAAGGGTAGTCGGATCATGCTCATTGATTATGATATGGTAGAGGAATCACGGTTTATGCGTTTGGTTCTTGAACGTGAGATTGTAAGGCTACTTTGTACGCTTGAAAATCGTCCTGATATTTCATATTTGGAAGAAAATATAAGGCTCCAACAATTCTATATCGAACATACCAATCCCGAAAGACTGCTTGAACTGGACAACCAGTTCCATGCATTGTTATTCCAGCTTGCCAACAAAGTACAGTGCTATGGCTGGATGATTGATGGCTTGTCAGTCCATTTTGACAGAGTTAGAGCTATGAGTTTGAACGCGGTGAAGGATATCAAGATTATCAGTGACCATGTAGACCTCGTACAGGCTATCAAGGATAGAAACGTAACGTTGGCAGAACAGTTGATGGAAAAACATCTTACTCGTTACAAAATTGATGAGATTACCATTCGAGAAAAATATCCAAACTATTTCAGTTGATAGAAGATGACAACTGAATGACTGTTGCTACCGGCCAATGATCTGAAAGTACTTGTCCTGGGACTAAGTAATGGGGACTTGTAGCAATAATCGGTTTGATTGCGCCTCTTACCATAATCTTATCTATTGCTTCCACAAGATACGTCTCATTCGTAAGGAACGGACAAGGGAATGTTATAGGCGCCGGTATGCCAAGAAGTGTGAATACATCCTGAAAATGTGCTTCCTCTTGGAAAATCCGAGATGGATGTACTGGATCATTAAAGTCCCCGCAAATAATAGTTGATGTGTCCATTACCAATGCATTCAGTGCCTTTGCAGCCAAATGAGCTTCGTGATGTCTGTATCCAATTCCTGTTCTTTTTTCATCTGCGTTCAGTTGGTGTGTGAGATGCATGGTAGCAACAAAGAAATGTTCTTTTTCTTTTGTTTCTAGTTCTACCCAAAATACACCACGCTCAGGTTCTGGCATTTGAAGATCAATACGACCAAAATTTAAAACCGAAAACAAATCTTTCTTTATATAGATGCTGTTCTCTCTCGTCCATCCAATCTCCGTTCCTTCTATTCTAATATAGGCAGGCAATGCTTCATCCAAGCATTTCAGGCTTTTTGGCCTTACTTCCTGGAAACAGTAGATATCCGAATCATACGTTTGTACAAATGATACGATACATTGCTCTCTTTGTTCCCAATGCTCTGTATTCCACAGATTCAGGGAAATCAAACTAATTCGCTGCATACATTATTTCTCCAGTTTGTTTGGAAATCGTTCTTGTATCATTTGGTAAGAACCAAGTGTGAGCACGGTCACCCATGCAATATCAATATCGAAATGGCCATTCATCAATTGGGGACGATTGAAATATTCCCAAGTTGTATGGTTGAGTTGCTCTGGTTGCCATCCAATGAAGGTCTTTGGTCGCCCATTTAGATTTTCTTCTGTCCCCACAAGTTGTCTGCAAGCTTCTATCAGTATGGAAGCTTGTTCTTCATAGAATGCATCTTTTGCAAATTGAGCATAACGGTAGAATTCATAGGCAATGGCCATACCGTAGAAATCGAGATGATGATGAGCCACAGATACTGATGTCATTCCTTTCGTGGAAAAACCAAGTCGTCCCAGTGGGCTTTCCGGTGGTAGGAAAGAATCCTGTTGCCAAATCCACTGTACGATGAATTGGGCAGCAAGCTGAGCACTCTCCAGATTCCTTTTGTCATGCTCCAGTTCATATACATCAAGGAAAAAGGCCAAGAGTGCGACTCCTGCTTCTTTGTCGCATGAGTCGGCATCCAAGGTATCTCCATAGAAATTTCCTTCAAAAGCAAGCTCTGCATAGAAGGAGTATGCTTTGTGGATTGCACTGAGCATATCATTTTTCAGAGGATCGTCATCATTGAGCAAAGGAATAAGTGTGGCAAAGAAAGACCCTATGTATGCTCCGTTGGTACCTTGAGTATCCCCAGGCTTTCCCTTTTCGGTCCACCATCGACCGAACGATCCAGATGAGAGTTGCGCCTCGCAATAAAAACGAGCTACCCGTCTGGAAAGGCTGATGTACTGTTTGCTTTCGAAGCCAAGATGTCTAAGCTTCAATGCGAGTTGTACATATTGTTTCATTGCCTCCCCATTGCACCTACTGTTTACCATATATTGGAATTCTGGATGCTCTCCAATTCCGAGATAGCCTCCCCAAATGTCATTTTGGAGATCGTAATTATCTTGGAAGATTCCTTGGTCCCGTTCGGCTTGCAAGAAAAAGTCAGCGATTCTCTTTGCCACATTGGCAAGCAACATAGCATCATCTGGAAGAGAGAAGCGCAATGCTAGAGATTGTTTGGCTTCTTTTAGGCAAGATAAGGTGGGAGTATAAGCAGTGTATTTTGCCAGTTCATAGGCTCCTTGAAGACTTTTTACTAAAAATGATGCGGAGGTAAATTGGTAGACATTCTGTACCTCCTTATTTCCTTCTCCCATAGCTAGGTAGCCAAGTCCGTTTGAGTCAGTCCGAATAAGATTGATCAAGCGGGTGAGTTTGTATTCCATCCAGAGATTCCAAGACAGTTTTTTCTCTGTTGATTTGTCTTTTGTTTTTGGAAGGGAAGATACAAATGCATTGAAGGCATGTAAGGGGTCGGCATTTTCTTGGTTGGCAAGATAAAAGGTTCTGGTATAGGAGAGTCCACTGCCTGATACCTGAAGAGTAGGCATTTCGGTGCCTTTCATATCTACAAGGGATTGCTTTCCCCGATAGCTGTAAGGCCATTCGCTTCCTGGGATTGCAATAATAAGGCCGTGTCGGTCTGCTGTAACGGAGGAAAGAAATCTTGCTTCTTTGGAAGGCTCTGTTGCACAGGTAAATACGCGATTTCCATTTGATAGTTGAGCACAACTGGGGATACTCATTCTTGTTTCAAGGAAGGACCAAGCCGATGCGCGTTCTGCACTGGGAAACACCCCTTTCCCATTAGAATTATTCCGATACCATACAGCTGGGATGAAAAGTTCATTCTCTCGATCTGCATCGTTATAACTGAAAGCAGCTTGAAGTCGATAGTGTCCCTCGATTGTTAGATTCCACGTTCTTTTCAGGATAAGCAAAGCCTCGTGCTCTGAAATACTATCCTTGATCGATCCATACACACCAAAGTCAGCAGTTATGTGTGATCTGTTAATTGAGAAACTTATAGGTGTTTGCCTTTTACCCTCATAGGATAGGGTATAGGCAAGCAGATAACGAGCGCTTTTATGTTGTATTTCGACTTCATGCGCAGAATATTGAGAACAAACCATAGTACTATCCTTTCAAGCCACTTGTAGCAATTCCAGCGATAATCTTCTTCCTGAAGAAAATATAGAAAAGGATTTGGGGGATAGAGGCGACCGCAGCTCCTGCCATGATCAATGAATACTGGGTCCCATGGGTTCCTTGGAAATTGGCGATACCGACGGTTATCGTGTATTTGATAGTATCATTGATGACAATCAAGGGCCAAAGAAAATCGTTCCAAGCATTGATGAAGGAGAGAATAATTACCGTAGCCATTGCAGATTGCCCCAAGGGCAGTATGATTTTCGAAAAAATACGGTATCGGGAAGATCCATCAATAAAGGCTGCTTCTTCTAGGTCGATAGGGATTCCTTCGTAAAACTGCTTCAGGATGAAAATGCCAATAGGAAGGGCTACACGGGGCAGCAATGCGGCGGCGAGCGTGTTGATCATGCCATAGGAATTGAATTGCAGATACAAAGGAACGATGAGGACCTGGAAGGGGACCATCATGCCCCCCATAACCGCCCAGAACAGTACATTGCGACCACGAAACTTAATCTTCGCAAATGCATACGCAATCGGAGCATCGACGACCAAGGTGATGAGCATTGCACCAAGGGAGACAATGAAAGAGTTTCCCATCCAGTTCAGTATGTAGGTGGATGTAAAAGCTTTCGTATAATTGGCGAACGTTGGATTTCTAGGCCAGAATGTAAATGTCTTAGTAATGACATCTTGTTCAAGCTTGAGGCTCGTAATAACCATCCAGATCAATGGAAACACCCAAATGAAAATAATCAAGAGTTCAAATATTCGGAGTAGTATCTTTTTAGGGTTGTGTCTCATTGATCTTTCCTCCCCAGCAATGCGTATTGGAGGACGCTGACTCCCAGTATGATGAGGAAGAGTATATAACTCATTGCTGCGCTATATCCCATCTTGTAATATCTGAATCCTGTTTCGTAGATATATTGAACCAGTACCCTGGTTGTCCCATGGGGACCCCCTCCGGTCATAACATATACTTGGCCGAAGACATTGAAAGAAGCAATGATTTGTAATATCAGGCAGAGCACCGTCGTGGAACGAACCAAGGGAATGGTAATATGGCGGACACTTTGCAAATATGTTGCCCCATCGATGGCGGCAGACTCATACACTTCCTTAGGTATCTGTTTGATGCCGGCACTAAAGAGTACCATATTGAAACCGGCGGTCCACCATAGTGTGGTGAGGCCTACTGACCACATGGCAAGATTTTCATTGGTCAGCCAACTTACGGGTTGTAGATTGATGTGCATCAAAGCCTGATTGAAAACGCCCCAGTCTTTTTGCATCAACCAAGCCCATAACGTACTGACTACCGTCATTGAGAATATATAGGGAAAGAAAAAGATATTTTCTAAAATTCCTTTGTAAGGGGATGTCCCTGTTACTGCAAGGGCCATCAAAAATCCTACTACCAAAAGGGTAGGAGTTGTCATTAAAACAAACTCGAATGTGTGCCAAAGTGAAGTATAAAATTTCTCATCGGTGAAAAGTGTTTTGTAATTGGTAAAGCCGATGAAATTTGCAGACGAGAGGATATCCCATTTGAAAAAGCTAATATAAAGCCCAGACAAAAGAGGATAGATCATAAAAGCGAGATAGACGAAAAGAAAGGGAATGGAAAAAACAATACCGTCCCGAGTATCTTTATTGCCTGGTATCATTGGTAGCCCTCCAAAGAGATTCCCCCCTCCTGCGAGGGGGGTAATCGAATGCATTGGTTCTAGTACGAAGCAATGATATCCCTGACAGTCTTATCCATATCTGCAAGTGCAGCCTTTGGATTCTGGTTCTTAGTTACGGCATATTCAAGCTTGTCGCTTAGTGTTCCGTAAATCTCTTCCCAAGCCGGGGTGCGAGGAGTCGGCAATGCGAATGCTGCTGCGGCTGCATAATCTGCACGATATGGCAATGCCTTCATCGCATCCTTCTGAGCTACACTCTTTCTGGTTGGAATATGGCCTGCTTTTGCCCACATTTCGCCATGGCTGGTCATCCATTTAATGAATGTTACTGCCGCTTCTACACGAGCTGGATCCTGGTTTTTCTGTACTGGAATTGCCAAGGTATGTGAACCTGCCCAAGCTGCCTGTCCGCCCATGATAGGAGGAAGTGGAGCTGCTCCAAAATTCAGACCTGCCTGCTGTTCAAGGGTTCCTGTTGCCCATACTCCATTGAAATAGAATGCTGCATCACCAAGTTTGAAGGTGTTCATTGCGGCATCGTAATCCAATTCGGTTGGATTGACTTGGTATTTATGTACAAGATCCTGCATCCATACCAAAGCCTTTTCTCCATAAGCATTGTTGAAGTTTGGTGCTGAAGCATCATCGGTAAGAAGACTTCCACCCTGCTGAGCCAACATGGAAATGAACATACGGGTCAGCGTATATGCCTTATAAACACCGGTTGTGTTGTCTATGGCAGTTCCCCATTTCCCTGTAGCTTTTTTGACGGCCAATGATGCATCAATGATCTCTTGTGCTGATTGCGGTACTTTCGTGATACCAGCAGCAGCCATCAAGTCCTTGTTGTAATACATTACGATTGGATGTACATCGAATGGGATGGAATAGAGCTTGCCATCAAATTTGCATGCATCGAGTGGAGCAGCTTGGAAATCATTCAAGGTAGCTGCATCAAAATACGAATCCAGTGGCAAAAGTGAGCCGCTTGGTACGTAGTTCAGCAAGTTCCCTTGGTGTATGACAACAACATCAGGAGCTGTTTTTGCTGCGAGGGCAGTGGTGAGTTTGGTATAATAGTTATCAAATTTCACCATGTCATTCTTCATGACGATTTGATCCTGAGAAGCGTTGAATTCCTTTACCATTGCATCAAAGAACTCTCCATCTCCACCAGTGAACAAAGACCAGAATGTGATCTCAAGCGGGCCTTGCGAGCCAGCCTGCTCCTTTGTGCCCTGTGCAAAGAGCATCCCGGTAGCCAAAACAGTGATCAGTGCTACCACTAACAATTTCTTCTTCATGTGTACCTCCTTTTTGGAACACAAGATGTTGTGTTATTCCTAACGAGTGGTTTCACGAAATACCAATCTCGTAGGGAAATCCGTTGTAACATATTCAAGATTTGGATCTTGAATATGGCTGAGCAAAGTTTCCATAGCGACATACCCAAGTCGATACTTGGGAACATCTACAGTGCTGAGTGATGGTTGCATGAATTGGGACATGTAGAGATTGTCATACCCGAAAACCTCAATGTCCTGAGGTACTTTCAGATTATTCTCTCCAAGACTTTTTAGCACTCCCATTGCAAGCATATCGTTGAAACAAGCGACAGCAGTGAATCCCAATCCCCGGTTCAAGGCCTGGTTGGTAAGATAATACCCGTCTTCGATATGACCGGATGCTTCAAGAATATAATCAGGATCTACTTCCATACCGTTATTTGCATAAGCTTCAGCAACCCCTGCAAGTCGGTCGATTGTATTACTGACTTTTTTTGGCCCTGAAAGATAGAGAATTTTTTTATGGCCTTGGGAAATCAAATGTTCAAGTACCTTTCTCTGCCCATCACGATCACTGTGGAGGATGCTGTGATTCACCAACCCTTCCAGTCTACGTCCTGGGAAGATGAATGGAACCGGCAAGTGCTTGTATAAATTTAAGTGGGCAGGGTTGTTATCAAATACTGGCATGCTGATGATTCCGTCCACTTTCCTGCAGAGAAACATCTTGATCAGATCAGCTTCTTTTTTCTCGGACTCTTCAGTACTGGCCAATATAATATGGTATTCAGCTTTGGAAGCCGCTTCCTCGATACCTCGTACTACTTCGCTGAAAAAAGGATTTGCAGAATCTGCAGAAATTATACCCACCATCTTTGATGAGTTTGAACGCATGCTGGCTGCCACAGAATTGGGGATATAGCCTAATTCATGTGCTGTTTGCTGAATCAGTGCTGTGGTTTGTGCAGAGATTTTAGGATCTGATCGCATCGCTCGAGAGACTGTGTTTATTGAAAACCCTGTCGCCTCGGCTATGTCTTTTAATAACACGCTCATAGGTTAAGGTTAACACGGGAAGACCGATTATCAAGGAAATACAGCCTGCATTGAGGCTATTCCTGTAAAAATTCAGGATTAACGTTAATCTAATTAACCTGTGCGTCGATATAATGCTTGCTTTGCTTCTTGATTTTCCTGATCTCTTTCTTTTGAGCTTTCATCCACTCTTTGCGGTTAATGAGTGCAACCTGCTCCGCAGGTCGGCCTCCAATGAACTGCATGATGGCACTCTCTGTTTCTTCTGTACCAGTTGCAGATGGATAGTTGATGAATCCATGGACTGTCTTTTTGACTTCTAGGTATTTCACCGGTGTATCAGCTGAGGCAAGAGCATCTGCATACAACATACCATCGTCATGCAAGGGATCCCATTCCGCCCCGATGATCAAAGTTTGCGGTAAACGGCTATGATCTTTCCCAAGCAAGGGAGAGAAACTTGGGTTGAGGATATCTTTTGGTTCTCGTTGGTAACTGTTGATGAAAAATGCCATTTGTTTGTCAGACAGAGTCGGGGAATCCTTATACTTCTCGTAACTGGCTGTTCTCATCCTTCCATCTGTAACGGGATAGAGGAGAATCTGTCCTGCAATGGAAGGGCCTTTTCTGTCGCGGGCAAGCCGGCTGACAACAGCTGCCAAATTTCCACCTGCACTGTCACCGACCAAGAAGATTCTATCAGGATCAGTCTTCCAATACCTGCATCCCGCCGCAGCCCAGACCAAGGTGTCGTAGCAATCCTCTACAGCCGTAGGGAATTTGTACTTCGGAGCAAGCCGATAATCTACGGAGAGCACCACAGCCCCCGTAATATCTGCAAGGTGTGCACAAAGGAAGTTATATAAGTCCATATTTCCCCAGACCCAACCGCCGCCGTGATAGAAGACGATGAGGGGAGTCAGATCGCTGATGCCGCGGGAACCTTGTTTTTCAAACAGATAACCGCTTATCATACCATCGGTTACTGGGATAATGAATGTTTTGCTCGCAATATTTTTCGCATTCTTGCCAAGAAGTTTGCGGATGAGGATATTGTTCGGAATTGAAATATCGTTAATCTCTTCGATGCGTTTAGGGGTTAGTCCTTCTGGATCAGCAACAGCAATCTTGTTAATTAAGGTAACCAAACGTTTCATCTTAGGAGACAAATCATAATCTGCCATAGTGGTCACTATGTTAGTATATCCACAACTCTGACGCAAGTCGTTGAGTTTAGTCCTTTTAATGAAAAAAACCTGTATTTTTAATTGATATATGACATTATGTAAGTTTCTTCGCAAGAATTTTCTTGCTTTGCACAAAGAATAGTATAGTAGTTGTCGTGCCTGCTGCGATATCAGCGATAGGTTCGGCAATGAAAACACCCCTCATCCCTAGAAAACTGGAGAGGATGAACACCAATGGAATAAGTAGGATGATCTTGCGAAGCAGGGCAAGGAAAAAGGAAATCTTTGCTTGGGAAAATGCAATGAACGCTTGTTGACAGGCTATTTGGAAACCAAGCATCCAGAATCCTGCACTATAGATTCTCATTGCCTTGGTTGCAGTTGCATGGAGCTGTACATCCTGGGTGAAGAATCCCACAATTACCCCTGGAAATAACTGTAAAATGGTACAAACACCGATGGAGAATGCAATAGCACTGATAAAAATCCTCTTGAAGGAAGCCTTTACCCGATCGATATTTCCAGCTCCATAGTTGAATGAGAGCAAAGGTTGTCCCCCTTGGGTCAACCCTTGCAGAGGGGAAAGGCTGAAAAGCATGACCGATGCAAGGATGGACATTGCACCAACTGCCACGTCCCCTCCGGTATGCTGCAATGTTGCATTGAGAATGATATTTACCAAGCTTTCAGTAGACATCATGAAAAAAGGGGAAATACCTAATGCAAGCACAGGAAACATTACTGATTTTTTGGGCAGTATCTGTTTAAGTTTAATCGTCAAAGTTGATTTCTTGGAAGTAAGGAAGCGCAGTACCCAAGTACTGCTAATTGCTTGGCTGATTACTGTAGCTAGTGCGGCTCCCTGCACTCCCCATCCGAATACGAATATAAATATTGGGTCGAGGATGATGTTTACTATTGAACCGAGCAGCATCGTCATCATGCTGATTTTGCTAAATCCTTGAGCGGTTATAAAAGGATTGAGCCCCATGCTGGTCAGCACAAAAATGGTACCCCAAAGATAAATTCCAAGATATGAAGTGCTGTATCCCACGGTTTGGTCACTTGCCCCAAACGCATATAAAAGGGGGACTTTGAAAATCTGAATAATCAACGTAAGGACGATAGCAAAAAAAATCAAAGTTCCAAATGCTTGGCTGAGTAAGGAATCGGCCTCTTCAGGCTTGCCTTGCCCCAGTTTGATTGAAGCAAGAGGGGCTCCTCCTGCCCCGATAAGCATACTGAACGCAGCAAGCAACATGATGATGGGAAAACTGAGCCCTATACCTGTCAGAGCCAACGCTCCGGTTCCTGGAATATGGCCGATATAGATTCTATCAATAATAGTATAGAGGGCATTGATCAGCTGAGCGAGAATGGTTGGGATTGCTAATCGAAGAAGGAGCTTCCCAACAGGAGCTTCCCCGAGAGAAGTAGTCGTTTGTTGCATGAGAACACCATACCTAAAACAAATAATTGAAACAAGACTATGATTTATGCAACTTTATTGCTATCACTTGGGGCTCGGAGTATACTTCTGGCATGGATAATAAAGTAGTGGCATCTGATGAAACGCGGTTCGGTTACGGGTTCATTGATTCTCCCTTTCTTCCTGAAGGGAAAGATGAATATTATCTGAGAGACATACAAAATCACCGAAGTTCTGATTCCTATCGGCATCTGAAAACTAAGGAAATTGCCCTATTGGAAGAGAACCTGAACACATCAACCTGTTGGGACGATGTGTTGGTAACCGATCCCTTTAATCCTTCCTTAATCAAGAACAGTGAATTTTATGGATTAGTCCGTTTGGGTACCATGGATAAACAAATTGTGAGTTTCCATGACTTCTCTGTTCCCGTAGGCATTACCAACAGCCGTATTGTCAGCTGTGATATCGGTAACTGTTGTGCGGTTCTCGATTGTAGTTACCTCAGCCACTACATCATCGCTGATCATGTTATTCTCTATCGTATCGGAGAAATGCAAACAACCAACCATGCAAAATTCGGAAGTGGGGTGCTGAAAGAAGGCGAAGATCCTGATGTCATGATCACCGTTGATATCATGAATGAGGCAGGAGGAAGAGCTGTCCGTTTGTTTAATGGTATGATTCCTGCCGATGCCTACCTTTGGGGATCCTACCGTGATGATCAGGCACTGATGAAAGCCTTCAATACCCTTACCGACAACACGTGTGATACCAAGCGTGGATATTACGGATATGTGGGTTCCCAGTCCATAGTAAAATCTTGCGATACCATCAAGGATGTATGGATTGGAGAAGGGGCCTACATCAAGGGTGCCAACAAACTTAAGAACTTAAGATTACGATCGACGCTTGCTGAACCTGTACAGATAGGTGAAGGCGTTGAATTGGTAAATGGCATCATAGGCTCGGGCAGCAGGGTATTCTATGGTTGTAAAGCAATACGCTTCATGATGGGAGACAACTGTAATCTCAAATATGGTGCCCGCTTGATCCATTCCATTCTAGGGGATAACTCAACGGTCAGTTGTTGTGAAGTGCTCAGCAATTTGATATTCGGCGGGCATGAACAACACCACAACAACTCCTTTTTGATTGCTTCCATGATTCAAGGTCAGTCGAATATGGCTGCTGGTGCAAATATTGGTTCGAATCATAACAGCCGTGGCAATGATGGGGAAATGGTTGCAGGAAGAGGTTTCTGGCCTGCACTCAGCAGCACCCTTAAATATGACTGCAGATTTGCCAGTTACGTCCTGATTGCAAAAGGCAATTATCCGCATGAGCTTAATATTCCTCTGCCGTTCTGTCTGCTTGGAGCAGATGCCAAAGAGGATAGAAGGGTAGTAATGCCAGCTTACTGGTGGATGTACAATATGTATGCGTTGGAGCGCAACAGTTATAAATACCGTACACGTGACAAGCGAAAAGTCATTCGCCAGCGAATTGAAACGGACTACCTTGCCCCTGATACGGTGAATGAAATTCTGGGGGCTCGAGATCTGCTCTGCAAATGGGTTGGCCAGAGCTATAACAGGACTCATGAGCCTGAGATGGATCAGAGTGATATCGTCTCCTATGGACGTATGTTGCTTACCCAAAAAAGTTCTGAGATATTGGGAATGCAGATTTTTGCCTGGGAATTGGAAAATAGCAACGAGCCTATTGAAATACTGAAATCAGTGGAAGCATACAAGGCTTATGGGCAGATGTTACGCTATTATGCGGTAAAGACAATCAGTGATTGGTGTATAACCAATCATATCACGCTTTCTGATTTCCAAAGCCAAAGCCAAAGCCAGGCTGAGATTCTGCCTTGGGTAAATGTTGGTGGTCAATTGGTGCCGGAATTCAGAGTTACCCAGCTCAAGGATGCTTTGAAAGCTGGGGCAATTGCATCGTGGGATGAAGTTCATGAAACGTATGCTAAATGGGATTCCCTATATCAAGAGGATAAAGCCTTGCATGCCTTGGCGACGCTCTATCAAGTACTTGGTTGTTCCCAATTGAATGAAGGTCACTGGAAAAATGCGGTAGATGAGGTTGCCTCGATTCGAATTGATATCGAAACACAGGTATTCAAGACAAAGGAAAAGGATTTTAACAATCGATTCCGTTCGATTACCTACCGTAATACATCCGAACGTGATGCCGTACTTGGAAGTTTGGATGACAATCCCTTCATTCAAGAGTCACACCATATTACTGAACAGGTGCTTTCTCAGATTCGGTCTGTACGGTTTTCTTGAGTACGGTATAGACATCATCAGTAATACTGATCAACGTGAGAATCGTCAAAGCTACGGAACCAGCTTTGATGATAGTTTTCCATGTGTTCACCCCATTGTTGAAGAAACTGAAAAACTCTGGATTGTACAGTTGCCATCGAGTGACAAGAAAGATGAAATAGATAAGACCTAGCAGATCGCAGCCAATGCTGAATCCCAATAATAGGTTGCTCCATCTTCCTTGGTGCAGTTTGATGACTGAGATGGTGAGTGTGAAAAGCGTGGTAATCATCCATCCAATCAAATAGGGACGTATCTGCTCACCTAGGAAGATGGGTACCGGATCGAATCCTTTCAAATAAATCGCAACAAGTTGGGGCATGGAGTAAAAGAAAACTAAAAGCAGCATGAAGACTGAAAGCCCCACGATATCTACGATACTTTCTCCTCTTTTAATAGTTTTTGTAGGCAATGCTTCCAAAGCATGCAAGGCTTTTACGTCCCATCCTTCATCATCCATTTTCACTTGGTAATAATCGAGCAAAGCAAATGTGATGGTTACCCAGACAAAGGAGGCGGAGAGGGCTGAGAGGACTGTCCCAAGAATTCTTGAGAGAATAGTGCCGAATGCGGGGGCATTGGATGAGAGAAAGAGAGAAATCAAAGCGAATACGAGGGTTACTACTCCTACAACCAGCGCAACAAGTTTCAGGATTTTAAAGTAGATGTCAAATGTTGCAGGTCCAATCAGGTATCGTTCTTTTCCACGATATTTTGAGGCAAGTTCGGCTGGGCTTCCCATTTCCAACAGAATTTGTTCAATAACAGCCTCACTTGGATTTTCTCCGACCATGTCGGTTATGTTTGTACCAAGTTCCTTGGCCACTTCCTCCCGCTCGGATGGTTTGAGATGTCTGATGGTTTCTTCAATATATCTGGCAATGAGTTCATGCATGTGATTCCTCCCCGAGCAGTAAGGCAGTCTGCTTGTTTTGTTCCTTCCATGCCTTAAGTAAATCAATAAAAAGCGTCTGCCCCTGGGTACTGAGGCTGTAGAACTTTCTTGGTCTACTTTCCGTTGTGTCCCAAGAGCTGTCCAGCAATCCTTGGCTCTCAAGTCTGCGTAGCATCGGATACAGGGTGTTTGCTTCTATTTCTATATGTTGTTCTGAAAGTGTTTGTAGTAGGGAATATCCATACTGCGGTGTTTTGAGTTGACTGAGTACACAGAGTGTTAGATTTCCGCGTTTGAGTTCTGAGACAAGACTGGTAAACAAGAGGTTGTCTTTCATAAAATAATTATACTGTGTGACATACAGTATTGTAAAGAACAAAGTATAAAGTTTGAAAATAAAAAATTGACGGCAACCGTGTGTAGTGCTACCATGTAATTGCGGTGGTGAAGAAGGGGAATAACCGAAGGAAATAACCCTGAGTAACCAAAGAAACCCTCCATGGCGGAGGGTTTTTATTTAGCTCTTCACATTTCTTGTGTGATTCTAGCAGAGCCGTATGATTCTAGCGTGAAAGCAGAGTGCGAAGTACAAGTAAATCAGCTTCAATTTTAAAACAAAAATCATTTTGGTCGCATGCATAGATTGACATAATTAATGCGAAAACGCATAGTCTGCCGTATGAACCAAAATGAAAATATGACCAGCGAACGTTGGCAAAAAGTACTAGATATTTCCCGGGAAAAAGAGACCCCATTTCAGTTGATTCTCTCTGATGTTATTGAAGAGAAATATCGTGAGCTCAACGAATCCTTGCCATTTGCTAAAATTTACTATGCAATGAAGGCTAACCCAGCTCCAGATATACTTCGCCTGCTTGATCGTCTTGGGTCAAACTTCGATGTAGCATCAGTTTATGAACTTCGTCGATTGCAGGAGCTAGGTATCTCTGCTGATCGGATGAGTTGTGGCAATACCATTAAAAAGTTCGAACATATCAAAGAATTTTATGCTGCTGGCATACGACTCTTTGTTACCGATAGCGAAGGCGATTTGCGTAACATTGCCAAAGCTGCTCCAGGGTCCAAGATCATGGTACGTTTGATGGCTGAAGGAGCCCAGACTGCAGACTGGCCGCTTTCCCGAAAGTTCGGGTGTAGCCCGGATCTGGCTGGTGATCTTTTGGTGCTTGCTCGGAAACTCGGCTTACAGCCCTGGGGCCTGTCCTTCCACGTAGGTTCCCAGCAGCGTGATATTACTGCCTGGGATAGCGCACTTTCCAAGGTGAACTATCTCTTTACCTGGTTGGCCGAGAACGAAGACTTGAAACTTTCCTGTATCAACATGGGTGGCGGGTTCCCCGCAACCTATAGGGAACGTACCAATCCTGTGCAGACGTACGCTGAGGAAATTACCCGTTACCTTCAGGAAGACTATGGCGACGACATGCCGGAAATTCTCATTGAGCCGGGACGCTCCCTAGTTGCTGATTCGGGTGTTCTGGTGTCTGAGATTGTGCTTATTTCTCGTAAATCTCGTACGGCATTAGAGCGATGGATTTATCAGGATTGCGGTCGTTTTGGAGGCCTTATGGAAACGTTGGGCGAAGCCATCCACTATCCTATCTATTGTGAACGAAGCGGTCCTGGTGAGGATGTTATTCTTGCAGGTCCTTCTTGTGACTCTATGGATACGCTTTATGAGGATTATCGATATGAATTGCCTCTCAGTCTTGCTGTAGGAGACAGATTGTACTGGCTTTCAACCGGGGCCTATACCAGCAGTTATTCAGCGGTGGAGTTCAACGGATTTCCGCCTTTGGAAACCTTGGTCATTTAATTTTCTAACTAGTAAGTTTTCAACTCAAATATATAGGGGACAGACTACACAGAACTTAGTCACTGTGAAGTATGTCCCTCTTTTTATAAGAACATTTGCATTTATCCGATAGATTTACAGCTACCTCTTTCTACCAACTGTTGCTTGATTTTAAGGACATAGGATTCGCGAGGTTTGTGTTCTAAACGATCTATCATCATTTCGGCACTAAACTTTCCCAGTAATGAAGAATTGGTAAGCATGCCTGTAATTCTTGGAATGAATGGTTCATTGTAATCAAGAACTTCCCCGGAAGCGATGATACTCAAGTCTTCAGGTACCCTGAATCCCAACTCTTGCAAAACGGGGTAGCACCTTGCTGCCAAATAATCATCGACGAAGAAGATTGCAGTAGGCTTGTTTTTGGAAGTAAGCAATTTACCGAGCTTTTCTTTGATATCAACTGGATCATACACGTCCAATCGAACTTTCTGATCCTCTGTAAATGGAATGTTGTGTTCGTTCAATGCTTTTGAAAATCCGAAGAACCTATCAATTAAAGTCTCAGGTAGTTCATGGATATTGAAATCTGCATAAATTATTCGTTTGTGTCCAAGTTTTACAAGATGTGATGCAGCCTCATAACTTCCTTGGAAGTTGTCTGCGCAAACTGTATAGAACTGTGACTGGAAATGGCTGTTGATGATAACCACAACAGGAATAGAAGCATCCTCCAATCTTGAGAATAGCACCTCTCTTCCAAAATGCATGGAGAATACGGCTGTAGCTTTCAAAGCCATCACTCGTTGGAATATCTGGTCATCAGTCATTTCATATGTTATGGGAATGAGTATTAATACATAATTACTTGATGCTAGGGTTTGCTCAAGTTGAAGTGTGACTTGACGGAGTACATGCCAAGTATGCGCAAGTTTTGAATCAAAGTGAAAGAGAACAGCAATATTGCCTTGGGAGGCTGTTGAGACTTGTGTTCGTCTGGGATACCCCAATTCATCAGCAATTGCAATGACTTTTTGTTTTACTTCCTCAGATATCTTTCCTTTATTGGAAAGTACTAATGAAGCAGTTGAAGATGATACTCCAGCTTTGTCTGCAATATCTTTTAATGTAGTCTTTGGCATAGTATTAGTCTCCGTTCTCATAAAGAGTATCATAACAATTTTCATAAGCCAAGAGAATAATTCAATAAAAAGTAAATAATGAATAAAAAAACTTATAATTTTTACTAAATTTATAGGTTGACAAATAGAAATGCGGTGATATATTTGAATTATAGCAGAAAATTGAATATTTGATATTCATCCTGCAGAAATGAAAAGCTAAATAATTGAGTAAATATTTAGCTGAATAATTCAAAAAAAGGGGAATGTAATGAAAAGTACATTGAAAACTATGGTATTGATGGTTTCAGTTCTGTTATTATCAGCGGCTTTATTTGCAGCTGGAGCTTCAGAAAACCAAAACAAAACTACGACATTGGGTATGGTTACCATTACCGCAAATGATTCAAGTAATGCTCGTTTCATCAAAGGAGCAACAGCAGCAGCAACCGCACTGGGATGGGAAACTGTAGTCGTTGATGCACATGGTAGTGCAGATGAAGCTAACTCTGCATTCCAAAATTTGGTATTGCGTCAAGCTGATGCAATTATCGATTTGGTATTTCCTGTATCTTCCTTAGGTGCTGGGCTTAGGGCCGCTGATGAGGCTGGTGTAGTAGTAGGGACTTGGGGCGGTGGCTTAGGTGGATCCGTTGCAGCAACCAATGGTACTGGTGGTATTCAAGCTGAACCAATCGTTCAACAGATGGTTAAGGATATGGGCGGAAAAGGCTCCATCTTAGCGTTGACCTATCATACTGGACAGGTTGCTAGAGAAAGAGAAATGGTTTTGGACGGTATTGTAGCTAAATATCCTGGAATCAAAGTAACTAAGAACGAAGTACGTATTCCTGGATATCTGCAGGATGGTGCTGATTTTGCCTCTGCTTGGCTTGCCGCACATCCAAAAGGGAGTGAGCCTTTAGCGATTTGGGGTTCATGGGATGATCCAGCCTTAGGAGCTATTTCCACACTGAAGCAACAAGGCAGAGACGATGTAATGGTATATGGCCAAAATGGAAACGTCGACGCTATTAATGCTGTGAAAGATGGATGGATGACTGCTACTGCTTGGGCTGCAGTTGAAGAAGAAGGCCGTGTCATGGTTGAAACTTTGAATGAAGTAATGAAAAACAAGGCTTCTTGGACTCCAAAAGCGGTAGAAGTACCTGTCGTGGTTGTGAATGCACAGACGATTGACGGATTTCTTGCAGAACATCCAGAAGCCGACGGCGAGTAAGTAGTTAGGATTTAATTCCTTATTGCAAGGAGAGGATTGATGGAATCAAAAGATAGTGTTAAGGCTCCTTTACTTCAATGCAAGCAGATCAGTAAAAGTTTTGGTGGAGTTGAGGCATTAAAGAAAGTCAGCTTGGATATATACCCGGGTGAAGTTCATGGATTAATTGGTGCCAATGGTGCCGGGAAGTCTACACTGATCAAGATTATATCAGGGGATATAACCCAGGACTCTGGTGAGATTGTTTTTGATGGAGCCCCACTATCTTTGAATGGTCCTCAAGATGCGTATAAATTGGGATTCAGCTTCATCCATCAGGAGTTGAATCTTGTTCCTAAATTTTCTGTCATTGAGAATTTGACTCTTGGCATGGAGAAAGAAACGAAATTTGGGCTGATTCATTGGCAGACAGTCAGCAAAAGGGTTACCGAAGTACTCAATCAAATCGGTTTGGATTTACCATTGAATACTATTGTTGATACCTTAAGTGTTGCTGATCAATGGTTGGTATCGATAGCTCATGCGTTAATGCGCAATATCAAGATGATTTGCATGGATGAACCTACCGCCTCATTGTCTGCTGAGGAATCATCAAAACTTTTCAAAGTAATTGAGAACCTAACATCCAATGGAGTAGCAGTGCTCTACGTTTCGCACAGACTTGATGAGATTATGCAACTCTGTTCGGGCATATCAGTATTTAAGGATGGTGAATGTGTTCTCACGACAAACAAATCAAAAACAACTCGTGACGAGTTGGTCACTGCTATTGTCGGTCGAAAAGGTACAGCAGTTGTTCAAGATGCTACAGAAAGATTCAAAAGTGAAAAAGTTATTCTTTCGACGAAGAATTTATCTTGGGGAACTCGCGTAAAGGATGTTTCATTCGATTTGCAGGAAGGCAGCATTATCGGATTTGCAGGTCTCGTGGGTGCCGGCAGGACTGAATTGGCAAACCTGATTTTTGGAGTAGAGCATCCTGATTCCGGAAATATGGAATTAGTGGGCCAGGAATATCATCCTAAGAATGTCGCTGATGCCATTTCCTCCGGTATAGGTCTAGTCCCTGAAGAACGGCGAAGCCAAGGTTTAGTACTGAAAGATTCAGTCAAATTCAATATCAATATGTTGAATTTGAAGTCTATCAGATTCTCGAAACTCTTTGGATTGATCAACAACGGAAAAATGACTGGTATTTCCAAAAGTATTGTAGATCGATTACAAATCAAAACTCCCAATGTTAATACGGCAGTAATTAATTTAAGCGGAGGGAATCAACAAAAGGTTGTAATCGGGAAATGGCTAACCCGAGACTTGAAAGTTCTCATTCTAGATGAGCCATCTCGAGGAGTTGATGTTGGTGCCCGATCCGAGATTCACAAAAGGATTAAGGAATTAGCCAATGAGGGGAAAGGGGTGATTGTAATTTCCTCCGACAATGAAGAGCTTCCGCTTATCTGCGATATTGTATATGTGATGGCTGAGGGGAAAATCGTGGGAAAGTTGGAAGGAAGTGAGATAACCAAGGAATCTATCAACTACAAGAGTTACGAACATATATTGCAAAAAAACTCTGAATCACTTTAGGAGAAGAGATTAAAATGGAAAAAGAAAAATTATTGCATAATAGACGTAGGACCTTGCTTGCTATCAGTAAATTTGGAACTATCATTGGTTTGGTCCTTATGTTTATGGCTTTCAGTATTGCTGTTCCAAACATATTTCCAACTCTTCGAAATATCGTGAATATCGTGAATCAGGCTTCATTATCTGCAATTATTGCAGGAGGCTTAACGATTGCCTTGATAATTGGTGAGATGGATTTAAGTGTTGCAAATGTTGCAAGTTTTTCAGGAGTTCTCGTTACTGGGCTGATGGTTGAATCTCATGTTCCTGTTTGGTTGGCAATTGTGATTGTAATACTTGTAGGAGGGGCTTTTGGATTTATTAATGGTCTGGTTATCACCAAACTCAGAGTAAATGCAGTTGTAGCAACTCTTGGTACTGGAAGTATTGTAGTTGGTTTGAATTACGCATATGCAAGAGGAGTGCCGATTGCATCTGGTGTTCCTGAAGCTTTCAAGCAGATCTCTCTCGGGAGATTTCTCGGCATTCCCAACAATATTCTTATTATGATAGTAGTTCTTCTTATCCTGTATATTTTCATTAATCACACAGAATGGGGGTTTCAATTGAGAGCTGTAGGAGGTAATCCCTCGGCATCTCGTTTATCTGGGATAAAAGTAGACAAGATTAAAATTCTTGGACTTACCATTACTTCCATGTGTGCTTCTATAACAGGTATTTTGTTGGCATCTTTGATTGGATCAGGTACTTCTGCTGCTGCAGATGGGTATTTGATGCCAGCATTTGCTGCAGTATTCTTAGGTTCTGCTACATTGAAAGATGGTGATTTCCATATCGTAGGAACTTTGATTGGTGTTCTTTTCATTAGCATTGGATTCAATGGACTCGCAATCTTTGGAGTTCCCACCTACGTTCAATATTTCTTCAGAGGTGGAATTTTGATCCTTGCTGTAGGAATGAGCTCCGTTGCTCGAACAATGGCATCGAAATAGATTTGAATTGCATTTAAGGGAGGTCGAAATGAGTGATTATTCAATTTGGTTGTTGGAATATGGATATTGTACTACACAACCGATAGCTAGCTTAGTATTTGGAAAATTTAATGCAGGGATAACAAAGATTCCATTCACATTCATGATCATAAAAGGTGAGGGAAGAACTATTGCTATAGATACAGGATATTATGATGAAGGATACGGGCATGAATTGACAGTCAAATTTGGTGTGGACAAAATGGTTCCCATTGAAAAATCTTTGGATGCAATCGGGATAAAAGGAGAGGATGTTGATACCGTAATTCTTACCCATGCTCACTATGACCATGCCGGTGGTATCAAAGCATTTCCCAATGCAAAATTCTATATGCAGGAAACTGAATTCGTTGAATGGATGAAAGTTCTGGCAAAACCTCATGAATATTCCTTTCTTACAAGTGCCATTGATCCAAATGATATTCATAATATGATTGATCTCATGAGTGAAAACAGGATGGAATTCGTGAATGGTGAAATTCGTGATTTTCTCCCAGGTGTTGATTTGATTCCTATATACAACAGTCATACGTATGGTATGCAGGTTGTAACGATACACGTAGGGGGGGATCAACCTGACAAATACGTGTTTACCAGCGACGCTTGCTATTCCTATGATAATTTTGGCGAGAGGGACAATAACGGTATATACCGTCCCGTCGGTTTTGGAGTCGGGAGTCTGACTGAAATGGTTCGTGCCTTGGATGTAGTAATGCAAGAAGCTAACCGTGACAAAAAGAAAATGATCATAACCCATGAGCCAGCAATGTGGGATATCTATCCTTCAAAAGTATTTGATTCAGATCTCCATGTAGCAGAAGTTCATCTAGCTAAAGGGGAAAAGAGCCGAGTTTAATCCTTACAATGTGTATTAGGTTTTAGTAAGAGTGTATTGTATCCAGCACTCCCCATGTCAAATTTGGGGAGTGTTTATATTTTTTGTTTAACATTTTGATAAGTTGTTAATCCAAATAT